>NZ_LIYL01000035.1:0-33164 GCF_001278875.1 Lysinibacillus sp. FJAT-14222
TATAAACGTAAAACTCATTGTTCATTAAAAAAATAATCAATTGGATATTTTTTAAAATCTTAAGTTGACAGCTATGGGCTCGGCGCTCGCCCGCGGAAAGCGAGCGGAATGCTTCGGAAAACAACAGTAGAGTCACAGTGCCAAATGAAAAAAGCGAGGCATTCAACGATTTAATCGTTGAATACCTCGCAATNTAATCATTGAATACCTCGCAATGTGAGAAGCTATGGACTTTTTCAGTGCCTTCGCCGTTATGGGACCTGTTTTTATTTCTTTATTCAATTGCTATAACTCCTTCAAAAACATATTTGTGATAGTGGTTCCTAAAGAACTTCATGCATCCTAGAAGCTATGAGAAGTTAATATGATAAAACTGCAGAATTTTCGGATAATAATATTGTGTAAAATTCTATAAGTTTTTTTGATATAACTTATGCTAGTTATATTATGGATAGTTGAACCACTTTTTTTATGTAATCGTGATGTTGATTTTCAGCGATTTTCTTTCCTTATAGTTAGTACACCTCCATGATACCAACCCGCCTGTTTTTTACTATAGCAAGAAAAAAATTCTCTGAAGTACGTACTTTTTTACGCTCAAACATACGATTTCACAATTTAGATAATTTTTTTTGATATAGCATTCATTTTTTAGAGAGATAGTGATGGCTAGAGGATTTTAGATGAGAGGATCAGTTTTATAAAGTAGAGGAGTATAAAAAGTACCTGTCATCCGTTAGTAATGAGACGGCTGACAGGTACGGCCTATTATAAAGCATTTTCTGTTTTTTCTCGTTTTTTTATTAAATAATATGCATTTACTGAGGAAGTAATAGGAATGATGAGTGCTATCCCAATGCCTGCACAAAATATCATAATCATTTCAGTGGCAAATACTTTAGAATTTATAATGTCGCCAATTGAATAAGATAAATCTTTAAACCATATTAGCAAGCTTAAATATCCACCAAAGAAAGCGAAAAATAATGTATTTGTATCTGTACCTAAAATGTCCTTTCCAATGCTTAATCCAGATGTAAATAATTTTTTTCTGCTAATGAATGGGTTATGATGAAGAATCTCATGCATGGAAGTTGCGATGGAAATGGCAACTTCCAAAATGGCACCAATTGTACTTATAATAATGACGGAAGCGCCAATTTGAACAAAGTCGACGCTAATGTAAAGTGAAAATATGCTAATTTCCTCTGTTGATTCTTCGCCAAAGCCTCGAATCATTGATTTCTCCGTCACAAAAACAATGAACAGTAATAAAATTACTATGGTAATCATCGTAGAAATGAATGCAGTCACCGTTTTACTGCTCATTTCATTAATATAAAATAAGCTTATCCAACTTATGACTGTACAGGCAATGAGCGTTAATATAATCGGACTATTTTTTGGATTGGTCATTAAAAAGATGGTAATAAAGAGCACTCCAAAGTTTAAAAATAAAGATAGAAAAGATCGTACTCCTTTTTTTCCACCAATAACTATCATCAATATAAATAAAATGGCAGTTAACCACACTAATACATTCATTATTTTGCCCTCTTTCGATTAATGAAAAAAATAGAAGTGTATAGACTGATGGGAATCGTTAAGACAACGCCAATACCACCTGCTAAGGCCCGAGCTAACTCTAACGAAAGGTTCATGGATAGTGTTAGCCCTAATGTAGAAGAATTTTTCAAATATAAAATTAACATAGGTATTGATCCACTTATATAAACAAAAAATAAAATACTTGTGATTGGTCCCATGATATCTTTTCCAATATCAATCCCTGAGGTTTTCAGTGCTTTGTCAGAAATAGTATGATCTTGTTCAAATAAAGCAAAAATCGAAGAAGCCATTGTAATTGAAACATCCATTACAGCTCCTAGTGATCCAATAAATAACCCAGCCATAAAAACCGTTCGATAAGGCCGCGTTAAAAATTGCATTTCTTCATAACGAAGACCATTTTCGGATGTAATCCACATGACTAAAGAGGTAATCAATAACGAAATAAATATTCCTATAAGTGTTGCAACAATCGCTGCATATGTTTTTTCATTAAAACCGTTAATGAGTAACAAAGAAATGACTGTAAATAAAAGAATACATACCCCACTTATGAATATCAAACTTATATTTGAATGCTTCACATATAAATCCAGAGCGAAGGATAATACAAGAGCATTCACAATCAAACTGATGATCGAAAACAATCCTTGCCTTTTACCAACAATCAGCAAAGCAAAAACAAAAACCCACGCAACCAACAAGACAAATTGATCGCGCTTTACGTCTAAAATAGTCCCTGTTAAATCTGCGTTTTTGTTTGTGTTTGCTTTAATGTCAACAAATAATTTATTCCCAACATGGTACTCTTGATCGAAGGCCCCAGATGCTGAATACTCATTTGTAAAATGAATAAGCCGACCTTTTTCTTCACCATTTTTTAATACAGCAGTAATAAGCTGAGTATATAAATGATCATCATTTTCATACATATCCGTTACAGGGGTTGATTCTTCTAATTCTGTTTTTATAACTTCTGCAATTGAACGATCATAAAATGCTTCGTTGTGATAAACGAAATAAACCGAAGCGATGAAGCAAATTACAATAAAGGTATAAAATATAACTTTTTTATAAGACTTTTTTTTCAAGATGTTTTGCATTAATAAAACCTCCAATGAGAGAAGGGAATCTAATCATGTTCGTAGCAAGTGCTATTGTTGAAGTTGCAACAAACAACGCCTCACACTAACACTACAAATTGTCATTGTCAAGCCGATCAAAAATAGCCATGTATAATGTAACGCTCTAATGGATTAGAGGTTCCTTATTTAAAATACCCCTTGAGAGCTAAATTATCGGTAAAAATAAAAATACCGGTAAAAATTTTTATTAAGAATTATCTGGATAACCTAATAAAATAGTGTTATCGTAAGAAATAGCTAAATAAAAATATCCTTCGGGGTCGGGTGAAATTCCCAATCGGCGGTGATGAAGCAATTCAAAGTCCGTGAGCGCAAGCTGATTTGGTGCAAATCCAAAACCGACAGTTATAGTCTGGATGGGAGAAGGGTAAAAGTATGAGCTTTTTAAATTCACTTGAGTTTATAAGGTTTATTTGAGTATGCTTTTATGTAAACTACTTCCCATCGTTTAAGTTGGGAAGTTTTTTTTATCTTTATTCAGTAGGTGTTTGGACACCCACTGAATAAAGATAAAGCCTCCGGACGCAATTACGCCAAGGCGAAATTGATTTATTTAGCTAACGAATTGAATAGCAGTAGTTCTTCGGGGTCGGGTGAAATTCCCAATCGGCGGTGATGAAGTAATTCAAAGTCCGTGAGCGCAAGCTGATTTGGTGCAAATCCAAAACCGACAGTGACAGTCTGGATGGGAGAAGAACGATGAGATGACAGCCTATGGAAAAATTTTGTATCCATGAGGTTTATTTGTTAACGTCTTATTTATATGAACTCCCAAACCCCTTTAATCAAAGGGGTTTTTTGTTTGAACGAAAATTTTTGATTGCTGGGAGGAGGTACAGAAGGATAGAACTGTCAAAATGACAGATAGAAATCCGAAAGCGAAGGTTAGAAACCTATAACAAGTGAATGGAACACTTCAAAGCGTAGGAAGCAGGTGAAAAAATGTTTACAGGGATTGTTGAGGATGTTGGTACCGTAAAAACCTTGCAAAACGATAAGGAAAGTATGAAAATTACTGTTATTTCTTCAAAAATGGTGGAGGATGTTAAGCTCGGGGATAGTATAGCAGTCAATGGTATTTGTTTAACAGTGACACATTTTAATGAACAGGAGCTAACAATGGATGTAATGCCTGAAACGGTGAGAGCAACAAATTTACAGCAGCTTGCTGTTGGAAATCCGGTAAATTTAGAGCGCGCCATGCCTGCTAGTGGACGGTTCGGTGGTCATTTTGTATCTGGACATGTAGACGGAGTAGGGAAAATATTGCGTAAGCGGCCATTAGCAAATGCAATCTATATTGATATTGAGCTATTAGAGGAGTTAACGAGCTACTGTATTCTAAAGGGCTCCATCACGATTGACGGTGCGAGCTTAACACTTTTTCATGTCGAGAAAAATAGTGTCACAGTATCACTGATACCCCACACTTACAAGGAAACAATTTTAGGTATGAAGAAAATTGGTGATCTCGTCAATGTAGAGACAGATTTAGTTGGAAAATACATTTTGCATCAACTTAAGCGTGGGCAGGAAACGCCGACCATTACAAGAGACTTCTTAGCGCAAAATGGGTTTTAACTTCTTTCAGCAGAAGTCAAAACATCCGCTGAAAGAAGTTAAAGCCTCCGGCGGATGTCACAGAATCGGAAAGGAGTTCGCATAGGATGTTAGCCTAAAATCACCGCATCCATGCGATAACGGCTAACTGACCTGCATCACGCAGGCCTAAGCACAAAGCCGATTTCGGACGCAATTATGCCGAGGCATAATTGATCTAATAACATATTACGAACAGGAGGTGGCGATATTGCTACATTCAATTGAAGAAGCAATAGAGGATTTAAAACAAGGTAAGATGATTGTTGTAGTGGATGATGAGGACCGAGAAAATGAAGGGGATTTACTAGCACTGGCGGAGTTTATGACACCTGAAACAATTAACTTTATGGCGACCTATGGAAGAGGTCTTATTTGTACGCCGATTTCACAGCAGCTCGCACAAAAATTAGCATTAAACCCTATGGTTAGTATCAATACAGATAATCATCAAACGGCATTTACCGTTAGCCTAGATCATGTGAACACAACGACAGGAATTAGCGCCTTTGAACGGGCGATGACTATAAAAAAAATGATAGAACCACAAGCAAAGGCTGAGGATTTTCGTAGACCAGGTCATGTATTTCCATTAATAGCAAAGGAAGATGGTGTATTAGAGCGTAGAGGACATACGGAAGCAACAATTGATTTGGCCAAGCTTTGTCACAGTATTCCCGCAGGCATTATTTGTGAAATTATGGGGGACAATGGCAAAATGCTACGCTTTCATGACCTTGTTAAATATGCAGCGCAACATCATTTAAAAATGATTTCAATTGAAGCATTGGCAACATATCGACGCCAACAAATAATAGAAGAAAACAAACTAACAATATGAAGGCTATCACCAAAAATTTGGGATGACATTTGTTAAAACGTACTCCATGTATATAAGTTGATTGGAGTGGAGACTGGGCAACTCCTTGGGGTTCAGCGTCACAGATGAGACCCTGGAGCGCAAGCGAGTAGGGAACGAAGGCTAAATGCATCACGTCCTGTGATAACGCCTTCGTGACCAATATCCTGCCACTGCCGCTTCGCTTTCGCGCAAAAAACATCCTGTCGCTGCCGCGCTTTCGCACAGAAAACTATTTGTTGCCCCGACACCCCCAGGAAAGCGCCCAGTCGGAACGGAAATCAACCCCACGTTATTGTGATTAGATAATATAAATTAGGAGAGATTAAAAATGGGTAAAACATTTGAAGCACAATTAATTGGTACGGATTTGAAAATAGCGGTAGTAGTAGGTCGTTTCAATGAATTTATTACAAGTAAATTATTAGACGGGGCGTTAGATGGTTTAAAGCGTCATGGTGTAGTTGAGGATTCTATCGATGTAGCATGGGTTCCTGGTGCATTTGAAGTTCCTTACATCGCTAAACAGTTGGCTGAAACAAAGAAGTATGACGCAATTATTGGATTAGGTACGGTGATTCGTGGCTCTACAACACACTATGACTATGTATGTAATGAATCGGCAAAAGGTATTGCAAGTGTGTCACTATCTACAAATGTACCAGTTATTTTTGGCATTGTTACCACTGAAAATATCGAGCAAGCGATTGAGCGCGCAGGTACTAAATCAGGCAATAAAGGCTATGATGCGGCAATGTCTGCTATTGAAATGGCAAACTTAAAGAAGATGATTCGATAAAGTATTTTCTATAGTATCGGTATTTAATAGTGAATTATTCTAATCAGGCACTTTAAGCAACATGTATCCTTGAATATTTTTTAAATCCATGGGGAAAATATCCGTAAGTGTATTTATTGAAAGTTTAACTTCATTCAGCAAATGTTTTCGTAGCGAAAGCAAAGCGACAGCTACAAATGTTTTCGTAGCGAAAGCAAAGCGACAGCTACAAATGTTTTCGTAGCGAAAGAGAAGCGACAGCTACAATTACGCTAAGGCGAAATTGATTTCTCATAAATGTACTAATCTGGAGCTGACTCAGTAGGAGATGAGGAATATTTCATCAATGGAACATGATTTAAATTTGAAATCTTTGAAGGCACTATTTCAACGCTCTGCTGATGTGATATTCCAAGAGTTTATCTTTCAGCAACATAAAGTACATTTGATAACATGTGAAGCGATGATTAATGAGCAGTTACTACAGACCGTTATTGTACAACGAGTCCAATCATTATTTTTTGAAACATCGGAAGAACTGTTAGAGGAACATATACAAGAGAATTTACACATTCCCCATCTTCAGAAAATATCAAATAAAGATGAGGCCATTACAAGAGTCTATAAAGGACATGCATTACTGTATTTTGAAGATATAAATTTACTGTATTCAAGTTATATTGCTAAAAAACCAAATCGGGAGCCTAAAGAAACAACACTTGAATTAGTTGTCAAAGGCCCTAGAGATGATTTTATAGAGGATGTTTTTATTAACATTGCTTTATTACGAAAACGATTACCTACTAATTCATTAAGCGTTGAGACATATGAACTTGGTAAACGTTCTAAAACAACCGTAGCTGTACTTTATATAGAAGATGTCGTAAATCAAAAGATGCTTGAGCAAATAAAATTACAGCTGCAGGGAATTGATACGGATATTGTATTTAGTGGGGATCTATTGATGGAAAGAATTGAGCAGAGTACGAAGGTTCTACCTAGACATGATTATACTGGGCGTCCTGATTTCGCCATACAAGCTTTAAGTCGCGGGCGCATTATCATCATAGTTGATGGTGTATCATATGTCATTATTACTCCTGCTAATTCAATGTTACTATTTAAATCTGGTGAGGATAATGAATATCCGATTATTGTAAGCTCTATGGAGCGTATACTACGAATAGTAGCTGTCCTTATAAGTGTGCTTTTACCAGGTTTTTGGCTAGCACTAACGACCCATCATCAGGAGCAATTGCCATTCATCCTTTTAGCAACAGTTGTTGAATCAAGAATGGGGCTCCCATTTCCAACGATTCTTGAGATTTTAATGATGCTTTTTATGTTTGAATTATTTCGAGAAGCAAATATACATCTACCCAATGTTATCAGTGGTTCAATAAGTGTTGTTGGGGGATTAGTTATTGGAGATGCTGCGATTAAAGCGGGTGTTACGAGTCCTGCCATGATTGTCGTTATAGCTACTTCAAGTATTGCAGCTTTTACACTCGTCAATCAATCTTTTGTAACAGCAATGAGTATTTTAAGGTTAATCATCATTTTAGCATCTGCTTTTTTTGGGTTGTTTGGATTCTTCATTTCGGTGTTTTTCATCCTTCTTTATACTGCAAATTTACGAGTATTAGGTGTACCGTACTTAAATATGGGAGCAGATTTAGATTGGCAGGACATTAAAAGATCTTTAGTTCGTTTATCTCCAGCAGGTTATCGTAACCGACCTGAATTTTTAAATGTACAAGATAAGTCAAAAACATCGAGTAAGAAAAAATAAAGTTTTTAATAAGTGGGGTCTCTTTATCCCCCACTTATTATTAGTCTTCACCAAGTTTTACGGGCAGTTAATGCAGGATAAATACTTATTATGAAGAGATCAGGTTTATATGCCTGATCTTCTTTTTATGCCTTATTTCAGCAAAGCTTTTAGAGGTTATCATTGGAATAGGAGAGGACGCAGAACCGATAACAATTTCCAAACAATGCAGATGGAATGGTAAAAAAATATAATAAAAGGTTGGTATGATAAAATGCTATTCTCCTTTTTAGTTTACTTTCTAGGGAAGGATTATTAAACTAATGGTTACGGCTATTACAAATGTTGCGCTCGAAAAATAAAAAATGATGTTTGAATTTTATCAGTTCCTGACAGAAGACTTACACTTCAAGAAATGGGGAGAATATATCCTAATGAGTAAGTAGGCGCTAAATAGCGGTTGGCGATAGCCAAAACTTTCTTGTAATGATAAAATAAGAACGAATATTCTTATTTAGTGAGGCGAAGATTCCTTCATCGTTAAAAAGACGTGCAAAATCTGAATTTATCCAAATTGAACGTTGCTTTTATGATTAACGTACTAATGCCCACGATTAAAGAAAGAGCTTGATTGATTAAAAACAGTGGCTAGCATTGCCGTCTAGATTCTTCTGAAACATCTTGAGGACACCTTCAACTGATTTCTCAACAGGCAGAATGAATCACTACGCTAATGGAATAAGGTGCAAAACCCTAAAATAGCGAACGACCAGTGAATTCTTACTAGAGTCAAATGCTCTCTAAATGGCGAATATAAAACAACCATAAAAAAAGAAGTTTGTTATAGTATAATAGTATTATCGGATATAAAATTGTTTGAATATTGAAAAGTATGACAATTATGTCGACTTTGTCTAACAATTTTGAAAAGCTCCAGCTAAATTAAGCATTATTTATTTCTATAGATGAGGAAGTACCAGTTTGTATGAAAAAACGAAAAATAAAACTAATTTTAATACTATCAACTATCCTATTAGTATTGTTTACGAGTTTAAACATCTTTACATCCTATATAAAAATGAAAAAGACAGTAGAAGAATCAATAGCGAATCAAAGTCTGGAAGCGGCTATTACTATTGCGTCTTCCATTGATGTAGAGGCGTACCAACAATTTTTAGAAAACCCTCAAAAAAATGATTATTATTGGGCATTAAGAAGCTACTTAAATGATGCAAGAGTAAAACTAGGTGCTTTATTTGTTTATACATTAGAGGTTGATAATCCAAAGGTATCTACAGCAATGATTATCGGGTTACCAGGTGAATTAACGGAAGGCTTCGATATCGGAGAAGTTTGTACAGTACCTGAACAGCAAGTGCAAAAAGCGTATGAAGGAGAAACATATGTAACAGGTGTAATACAAGATTCTACACACGGTGCCTATCTATCTGTGGGTGCACCGGTAAAGGATGAAACAGGGGAAATTATTGCATATTTAGGTATCGATATTAGTGCAGACACACTAAATGGCATCAAGGGAAAAGTGATCGAAGATAATCTTCTTATCTTTATTTTTAATGGTGTACTTATTTTAATCGTTATCGGCTCTTTTTACTTTTTACAGAGATGGTATCAAAAAGAAGTGGCGAAGGAAGTTGGAGCGACAGAAGATACATATCAAGCAGAAATTAAAACTTTAATCACTTCCGTGTCTTCCTTAAGACATGATTTCACAAATCATATACAAGTATTGCATGGACTTCTGCAATTAGACAAACCTGAACAGGCCAAACAATATTTATATTCACTGTCTAAAGAGGTACAGGCTATTAAGGCCCTTAAATTAAATATTGACCATCCAGGCTTATCGATATTGTTGCAAACGAAAAAATTAACGGCACAAAATCATAATATTGATATGGATTTCACAATCTCACAGGATACATTTGATAAAATTAAAACAACGGATTTAATCAAAATCTTGTCGAATTTAATAGATAATGCGATTGATGCGGCAAATGAATTGCCAGAAGATCAACGTAAAATAACAATTTGCTGTAAAGCAGATGACACGCAGTATGAATTTAAGGTTACAAATACTGGACCAAATATTGTGGAAGCAGGGCATATATTTAAGCAAGGATTTTCCACGAAGAAACCAGGAAATGGTAAAATAAGAGGGCAGGGCTTATTTATTGTGAATGAAATTGTCAATAAGTACAACGGACAAATTTCTATCGATTCCACAAAACATTTAGAGACAACAGCAATAGTAAACATTCCAATAAAGTAAATTTCGAAGCTTCCTACAAAAAATTGTAGGAGGTTTTTTTATCTTTATTGATTGGAGTCCGCTACCAGCGAAGTAAAGGAATTAACGACTAATTATCTGCTCTGCCGTTGAAGTAACTGCTTCACTATGCGAAAAGCTATTTTAACTTTCACTGTTACATTTTTTGAGTAATTCATTTCATATATTACTAATAACCAAAATGGTATTATTAGGAGAGGATGAAAAAATTGGATAATTCGATCCTTAATTTATTGAAAAAGGGTGGATTCATTATATATGCAAGGCATGGAGAAGCAACGGCCGGCATAGATCAGCCTTATTTAAATTTACAAGATTGTTTTACTCAAAAAAATTTGTCTGAAGTTGGGCGAAGGGAGGCAATTTATTTTGGACAAATGCTACGCTATTTCCAAATTCCAATTAGTTCACCGATTGTCGCAAGTCCTTTTTGCCGTACAATTGAAACGGCACAGCTGGCCTTCCCCAATACGTATGTCCAAATTGAACCATTTTGGTATGAGATCTATAAGTTAGGTGGGAAAATCTCTATCAATGAACAAACGAATATATTATCAAATCTGCAATCAGTGTTAGAAAGAAAGCCGCCACAGGGAATGAATCAAGTAATTATTGCCCATAGCTTTCCTGTAGGTATTGGATTAGGAAAAATTTCAAACATGGGAATGGTTATTGTTAAGCCAAAAGGTCCTGGAAACGGCTATGAAATAGTAAAAAAATTAACGATAGAAGATTTATCCCGCATTAACGGGCAGTAGTTTATCTGTACCGAAAGCGAAAAGTCAGGTACAAGTCTCCCACCCAAAAATTCGGTGAATGCAAAGAATTAGGCTGCAAAAAATGGATTGGTGAAGACTAATAATCAGTGGGAGATGAAGCCCCCTACTGATTAAAGTTTCACTTGATCGTATTTAGGTAGTAGCTCAAAGTAAAATTGAAATGAGGGAAAAACGTGGAAATAAAAACAGTCTCACAGTGCACACTAAAGGAAACGTTAAAAACTTGGAATAAAGGCTTTGAGGGGTATTTTGTACAAATTGATATGAATGAAGAGGTGTTTTTAAATCGACTTGTTGGGGAGGGACTATCCCCAGAGCTTTCAATAGTCGCATTTGATCATAATGATCCTGTTGGCATTGTCTTAAATGGCTTTAGACAAATTGATGGCAAGAAAACCTCTTGGAATGGTGGAACAGGTATTTCTCCAGAATATCGCGGTAAAGGTGTTTCTCGCGCTTTAATGGAAGAAACCATTGCCATCTATGATAGAGAGAACGTGGAAGTTGCAACGCTTGAAGCTATTAAAGAGAATAAAGTAGCAATCGCTTTATATGAGAAGTATGGCTATACAATTACAAATCAATTGCTATTTTTAAGCGGTGATTTTGACCCCAAAATAGAGAAATCAGCCGCAATTCATGGAGAAATCATTCGACCCGAACAGCTACCACATTTATCTTTTTATCAGGAAGATGTTCCTTGGCAATGTAGCTGGCAAAGTAATAAACAAGGAGAAGCCAAAGTTTTTTATAACGAAAATAATGAAGCGATTGGCTATATGCTATATAGAACAGTATGGGATCAGGATGGAGCAATCGACCGCATAGTGCTTTATCAATTAGAGCTATTGGAGAATGGCAATGTAGAAGATATTCCACACTTTATCGCAAGTATTACAAATCATAAGGTAGAAATGGCTACAGTTAACTTTTTAGCAAGTAATCCAGCCACAAGCTATTTGATGGAAAATGGGCTAGAGGTGAAGACAGAGCAGGTGCAAATGAAGAAGAAAATGGATTGATTGTTTGTGGGGTAGTAGAGAAAATTAAGTAAAGTTTGAAAATGTCAACGTTGATGAATTCAAATTAAGTTCCAGTTGTTCCAGGTAGTTTAAAAAAGAAGGTGTTTTTAGTAATGAGAAAAATACTCATATGTAATTTACTAATATTGGTATTGGTAGGTTGTGCACCGGCTATAAATACTAACCCTACTGCGACATCTATTCTTAAAGAACATTCTCAAGTAGATATTCTTCAGTATAATAATTTAATTTATATTAATGCTACAAGCTTGGAATCGATAAAAAAATTAGAATTTACAAAGAGTGAGAAGATAGGGGAAGTTGTTAAAACTACAAATTCCTCTAAAAAATTCAAAGATTTTTATGCTACTAAATTGGAAAGTGGAACAGAGATTTTTTCTACAAATGATAATAATACTTATACAATCATTGCAGAATCAAATGGGCAACAAATACTTTATACGGTTCTGCTTGAGGGCTAATTATACCAACGAACAGTACTTATTCGTATTTTTAACAGGTTGTCAACACTCGATAATTCCAGTATACTAATCCGATAAAGAATGTAAATAAAGGATGAATTTAAATGACGTTTGAAGAGATATTACCACGCTTAAAAGCGGGAGAAAAAGTAATTCGTAAAGGTTGGGGCGGTGCCGAATTGTATGTGAAGGTTGTTGGACAAAGCGAACATGATGGCGAGGCTTTGAATCCTTATTTTTTAATTAATGTACGTGGTGAGGGCTATACAATGTTCACACCGACAGTCTGTGATTTATTAGCGGAAGATTGGGTAATTGTCAATTAATCGAAAGAGCCATCTCAAATGAGGTGGTTTCTTTGTTTTTTGGGGAGAGATATATATGAAGTTTGAAGAATATAACAGTAAAACGGTATTTGTAACGGGGGCTGCTTCAGGTATTGGTCAAGCCCAAGCTATTGCATTTTTAGAAAATGGGGCGAGTGTATTCGGGTTTGATTTAGATGAGCAAGGGTTAGTAAATCTACATAACCAATTTCCTGAACAATTTGCCTATACAGTAGGTAGTGTATGTAATAAGAACGATGTAGAGCACGCATTTGAAGCTGCGATTTCTATATTTAAGCAAGTAGATATTTTATTAAATACCGCAGGCGTTTTAGATGGCTTCGCAAAAACGCTCAATACAGATGAGGCACTTTGGGATAAAATTATGAATACCAATGTAAAGGGTACATTTTTTGTGACAAATACGATATTACCCCATATGGTAAAAAGAAAATCAGGCGTAATTATTAATATGGCATCTATTGCAGGGCTTGTTGCAGGCGGTGGTGGTGCGGCGTATACAGCGTCTAAACATGCGATTGTTGGCTATACGAAGCAGTTAGACTTAGATTATTGTCGGGAAGGAATTCGTGCCAATGCTATTGCACCTGGAGCCATTCAAACACCGATGAACAAGGCAGACTTTGAAGGCGATGGAGAAATGGCCAAATGGGTCGCTAATGAAACACCTGCTGGACGCTGGGCACAACCAAGTGAAGTGGCGAGTTTAACACTTTATTTGGCTAGTCAATCAGCTGATTATATGCACGGTACAATTATCCCGATTGATGGCGGCTGGCTTACTAAATAGTGTTGTTCAATCGTAAATTCTTCTGCTATAATACGCAAGTAAGCAAAATTTCGCTTGCACTACGGCACTTCAGATAGGGCGAAAAGCTCTCTTCCTTTGGTCGTAGTTATTACTAAAATAGCCGATATGCTATTTTACAAAGGAGAATAAAATTGAATACATCTATTGTAAAAGATTCAAGCCGTACTTCTGTAATCGAACTTACAAAGACGGCACTTGTTGCAGCTTTATATGTGGCTGTAACCGTTTTATTGTCAGTCATTAGTTTTGGGGCAGTTCAACTTCGTTTGTCGGAGATGTTCAACTACCTGGCCCTATACAACAAGCGCTATGTAGTAGCCGTGACTCTAGGAGTAGTACTCGCAAATTTCATGTCACCAACGTGGATATTAGATGTACCCATTGGTGGAATTGCGACATTTCTCGTTTTAATTCTTTGTCGAAGAGTAACGAAAAATATAACAAATGATATTGTAAAAATGGTTATAACTGCATTGATTTTTGCTATATCAATGTTCACCGTTGCAGGACAATTAACAATCCTCTATGATCTTCCGTTTTGGGCAACTTGGTTTACGGTAGGGGTTGGAGAATTACTGTCCATGACTGTTGGTGGTATGACTATTTATTTATTAAATAAAAAAATTGATTTGACGAAATGATTTAATGCAATCTGACCCATCGCCTCGATTAATGGCACCGCAAAAGTATTGAGTATAGAACAGCTCCAGCCATCTTGGCCGAATTCATAGCTCAAATACCTCCGTCTGGGTCAGAGCAAATTTGAGCTTCACATTGCGAGGAATATCGTATTTTTTCATACTCTCCTTGTAGACATTCCGCTGAACACCATATAATCTTCTTTGTCCGGATTCTGTATGCCATATTCCAGCATAAGATCTGGGCTACGATTCTCCACTATAGCGTACTTTATTATTGTACAGCTACATGATTACCCTATACCAATTTAGACCAGTCTTCATAGAAACATTTCGGAAGACAGTGACGGATAGAACTCTCAAAGTACAAATGCGCTATGCTAAACACAGCAAAAAGGGACTCCATCTTATGGTCGGTGAAGCACCATTAAGGGAGTCCCTTCTGTGAAGAAGTATTGCTTATCTCTTAAGATTGAGTGTCAGATGGGGCAGACTTTACCTCTTCTGCCGGAGTATCATCTTGTTTAGACTGAAGTATGAACTGAGTAGACGGTAAAGATAACATATTTAAACTTCCATTTCCCGATTTGGCTACGGTCATTACTATAGCTTGATAAGTAGTATCACTATTGATTTTAATTCCAAATGCATCAAACATCTTTATAGATGCACCATTAGTATTTTCGTTCGACTTGAATGAGGTGTAATTCTGTGGATTGACCTTATTCGCATCAGACAACTTGAAGTTTCCTACTTTATCTGCTGGAATCAAAAATACTCGATATTCTGTTACGTTGTTTTCATTGCTTACTTTATCAAAGTTAATCCGTATGTCTTCATAGGTGCCAGTATTCCCAACGGTAGAAAGACTTACATTAGTTACTGCTTCTACCGCGGCAGAATTGGTTAACGTAACTTCATTCGAAGCGCTAGACAATGTAAATGTGCCGGTTGAACTGCCTTTTCCAACTGACAATACGTAAACGTTATACTGCGTACCATTAGTGATAGAATTCCCATCTATATCCGTTGCCTTAACGTTAAGAACCTGGCTAGTACTGCTGCCAGAAGTACTTATGGTAGTATAGTTTGGAAATTGGATGTTGCTTGCTATTGAAGTATTGAATGGTTTATTTTTAGGTACTACCATAATTCGATATTCGCTTATGTTCGATGCATCAGATGCATGATTGAACGATACCTGTAAATCTCGGCCATCTCCAAAATCATTTACATCGCTTGCAGTAACATTGCTGACCGCTTGAACGGCTTTGTTTTTAGTAAGCGTAATCGCCGACGAAGCAGAAGAAAGAGCATTGGCGCTTGAAGAATTTCCATTCGCTACAGTTAGTACATAGACACGATAGCCAGTGCCTTCTTTAATGTTTTCGCCGCGTACGTCCTTGGCACTTTCCAATGTCCTAGTTACCGTTCTATTCCCGCCCCTGCTCTCGAACGTGTAATAAGAGCTGCCATTGGCTTGTGACGGGCTGAAGCTGTTGTAATATGCTGTCGGTACGACAAAAATCCGATAATGATTGACATTTGTTTCATCGGAAGGCTTCGTGAACGTTACCTGCAAATCACGACCATCTCCAAAATCGTTAACATCAGCAACAGTCAGATTGGTTACAGCTTGCACATTGTAGTTCTTATCGAGCGTAATCGTAGACGTCGGCGCGGACAGCGCATTGCTGCCGGAATAATTACCATAGCCTACTGAGAGAACATAGACTCGGTAGCTAGTACCTTCCTTGATATAATTGCCGCGCACATCCCGAGCATTCTCCGAGAGCGCCTGCCCGTAAGTGTTATTTCCTGACTTGCTCACAGTCGTATAATTGTTGCTGGATACGCTATTTGCATCCGACAGACTGAAGCTACTGTAATACGCTGTTGGTACAACCATGATGCGATAGTGACTAATATTAGACTCATCCGCCGCTTTAGTGAAAGAGACATAGAGATCACGACCGTTGCCATAATCATTCACATCGCTGGCAAAGAGATTCGATACGGCACCCACGTTGCTACTATATAGCGTAATCGCATTGGAAGCAGACGATAACCCGTTATTCCCTGAGTTCTTAGCTACGGCCATAACAAATACACGATAGTTGACCCCATTCTGAATGGCATAACCGTCTGTATCTCGTGCGCCTGAAGAGAGAACCTGAGTAATATTGTAACCCGTCTTGTTCACCTGCGTGTAATAAGAGCTGGACAGACTGTTCGTCTTCGTCAATGTGAAGTTCGAATAGTTGCTAGCTCTTACAACAAAGATTCGATAAGAGCTAATGTTGGACTCATCTGACGCTTTGTTGAAGCTAACCCGCAGATCGCGTCCATCCCCATAGTCATTGACATCATCAACTTGAGTAATAATCGGAATATTCGCTCTATTTGAACTAAGTGTTACTGAAGATGAAGCAGAAGACAGCTTATTAACAGCTGAATTTGTGTTGCTTACAGACAGAACGAACGCTGTATAAGGTACGCCGTTCTTAATATAATCACCGGAAGAGTCGCGCGACGAAGAAGTCAGAGTTCCTGACAACGTGCCACCATTGCTTCCAGATTTATTGACTGTAGTATAGTAGCTACTAGATAAATTATTCGCAGTAGTAAGGCTGAAATTGCTAGCATCCTTGGTCTTTACGATAAACACACGGTAATTCGAAATATTGTTGTCATTCTGCGGACGAGTGAAGCTAATCGAGATATCGCGTCCATCATCGAAATCGCTAATATCGCTAATTTTCACATTTGTTACCTCTGCAACCGAAGACGTGTTCGTTAGAGTAATCTTCGGAGAAGAATTCGATAATACGCTGGAATAAGAACCTTTCCCAACTGTAAGTACATAAGCTACATAAGGCTGGTCATTTCTAATATAGTCTCCGTCCACATCCCGTGAACTTTGAGTTAATATTATAGAACGATCCGAGCCGGCAGGTGATACTTTCGTATAATTTGAAGCGGAGACCTTCAGGGCCGACGCCTGATTAAAGCTTTTTGAAGCCTTCACAACGAGAACCCGGTAATGATCCACAAGTGATTCAGTAGACGATTTGGAGTAGGTAACCTCCAGGTCACGCCCATCTCCTTGATTACCAATATCTCTAACCGACACATAGTTCGCTGGAGAAATACTGATATTGATCGGAGTATCAGATTTAATAGATACGATCTGATTATACGAGTTCCAGTCAACATCCTGACCAAGCGCTTCACTAACAAAGCGTACTGGTACCATTGTTCTGCCATTTATTATCTGTGCAGGTACATCAAGCGTAACTCTCTCGGCATTAATTGTAGCTACCTTTGATTTAATCTTGAGAACTACCGTTGTATCTCCTTTAATTCCTGTAACGGTTTGATTCTTTCGATCCCAATCCACGTTTGCATCCAATGCCTCAAAGATTGCTCTAAGCGGCAGCATAACACGCCCTTGAACCATCACTGGCGGCTGGTCGGTCTTTAATTGAACTCCGTCCACATAAATCGTGATGGCCTTTGCCGCTTGAGCGGTCGCTGGCTGCAGCAATAACGGTACAATAAGTATCGCTGCAAGAAGTAAAGTCCATATTTTCTTCATAAATTCCCTCCTTCCTCATGCCTATCTGTTAACCTGACATGATAAATATCATCTTATAATTATAACGTACCAACAGGTAAAAGAGTTTCGTATTTTTACCCCGTAAAGAAAATTTAACCAAGAAGGTGATACCATCAGCCTTATTGGTCGTTTTCCTATATGAAATAATAAATGTAACCTCGTCGTATCTTTCTCGGCGTATTATTCATAGTACGAATGGAGAGGGTTACATTTCTATGATTATAAAACGAATCGTTATGAAGAGACGATGACTTTCTTCATTACATGGGGTTCAGGTATACCAGGACAGACTACCGCCGCGGCGAAAGCGATGGCTATTATCCCGGTCAAGCGGGCTGACCAGAACAATAGCAATTCCAAACAGAGGAACAGTAACCCACTTATTGATGCAGTAGGTACGGCTCTAAACTTAGGATTATACAGATGGACTATACGAAGCACTAGCAGCAGGCAACTCTTTTGCCGATATCGCCATATCCATTCAGAAGGCTGTAGATTCGGTCATCAGCTTGCGAGTACCTCAGTCGCAAGAACAGCTGGATCAGAAGTAGGTCGATGGGCATATCTCCGTCGAGGCGAATCAGCTGCAATCAAAAAGCTTGTCGCGATGATAAGCGACAAGCATTGCCGAGAAGTACCATATAGTCTAGCTGGATCTATAAAATGTGACTCGCTTTTTCCGTTTTATTCCACTGTCACTGATAGCTCCTTTACAAGTAGGGATGGGGAGCCATACCCAGCCGGTAGGAAGTAAAGCTCTGAGCCAGATTCTTCGATATCGTTTAAGAACTCAAAGAAGTTTCCGGCTATTGTCATTTGCTTGACAGGGGAGACAATTTTGCCATCTTGAATATGGAATCCTTTTGCTGCAACTGAAAAATCACCAGAAACCGTATTTGTACCAGAGTGAAGGCCAGATAATTCAGAAATAAGTACTCCTTCAGAGACTGATGCAATTAACTCTTCCTGTGATCGCTTACCTGGTGAAATATATAAATTTTGAGGTGCTATTGATAGAGTACCTTTATAAGAGTCTTTATGGGCATGCCCACTCGTTTCGCAGCCTTCTTTCTTTGCCGTTTTTCTATTATGCAATAGTGTTTGCAGTGTTCCATTTGAAATTATCGCCTGCTCCTTTGTTGCAACACCTTCACCGTCAAAGCTTGCTCCAGACAAAGCATCAGGATGGAATGGGGCATTCAGTAATGTTAAAGTATCTGAGGCCACTTTTTGTCCGACTTTCCCTTTTAATAAAGATTGGTCCTTTTGTGCATTTTCAGCTGACAGAATTGGCATAAAGGTACTTAGTAAAGAGGCTGTCGCATCAGAGCGTAGGATGATTGGATATTTTCCAGATGGAATCGACTTTTCACCTAAATTCGCAAGTGCTTCCTCAGCTGCTGCTCTTGCAATTTCATCAGCATTGAGAGCATGAAAATCACGTGTCATTTTCAAATAACCACCCGTTTTCAGTTCCTCACCTTCTTTGACAACTGTGGAAAGGAAGATGACTAAACCATTCTCCTTATGTGATAAGGAAAGGTTTTTACTATTCGCTAATGAACGTTCAGTACTATATTCTTGAAGGAAACAATAATCAAGCGTTACAATGCGCGAATCGTACGCACGAACTTTTTGTTCAATTAAACGAAGTAGCTCTATTTTTTCAGGAATTCCAATAGTCTCTAATTCTTCATTGTAAAATTCATATGGCGTGTATTCATTACTGCCTTCAAAAATATCTATTCCTTCATTTTCATCGAGTACATCTGCATTTGCCTTTACACTGTCGATTAAAAAGGACATCGAAACATCGTCTAGTTTTTCTGTATAGGCGTAACCCATTTTTCCGTTATGCAGCCCACGTAGACTTAGACCCCCATCCTCAGAGGTTTCATAGCTATCAATCTGTCCTTCATAAAGCATGCACTTAAAAGAGTTTTTTCGTTCAAAATATACTTCAGCCTCTTTAAAACCGGCTTCTATCGCCTTATCTAGTAATTTTTCTTGATATTCAGCAATGTTCATCAATTATTCCCCCTTTGTTCCTCCAACTGTCATTTCACTAACACGAATCATTGGCTGACCAACATTGACAGGAAGACTACCACTAATTGATCCGCACATGCCAGCACCGTGCGCAAGATTATTACTAACACGATCAACTAGCTGCAATGTTTTTGCCCCGTTGCCTATAAGCGTTGCACCACGTACGGGACGATCGATTTTTCCATCCTTCACGATATAAGCCTCCATAACCGCGAAGTTATAGTCACCAGTAGAGGGATTTACTTGCCCACCACCCATATATTTTGCATAAATTCCATATTCGGTAGCTGCAATAATTTCTTCCGGTGTAGATGTGCCTGGAGCGATATATGTGTTCGTCATTCGGGATGTTGGATTGAAACGGTAGGATTGGCGACGTGAAGAGCCAGTCGGTTCAGCATTCATACGGCGTGCATTAAATTTATCGATCATGTAACCTTTTAAAATACCATTTTCAATTAAGATGTTTTTTCGTGTTTTTTCCCCTTCATCATCAATGTTAAGAGAACCCCATTCGTTTGGAAGTGTGCCATCATCAATATATGTAACAATATCGGGGGCAACTTTTTCGCCAATACGGTTTGCAAAAACGGAATTGTTTTTAGCGACGGCTGTAGCTTCAAGTCCATGACCACAAGCCTCGTGAAAAATAACGCCACCAAATTCATTATCAATGATGACTGGGAATTTACCGCTAGGACATTCGTCGGCATGAAGCATAGTAACCGCAATACGTGCAGCTTCACCAGCATAGTGCTCTAGATTTAGATTTTCGATAAACTCAAAGCCTGCATGTGCACCAGGACCATAGAAGCCCGTTTGCATTTCTTTGCCCTCGGAGGCTGTTGCTTGGAGAGCAAGTCGACTATGAATACGTGTATCTTCTACAAATTTTCCTTCTGAGTTGGCGATTAAAACATGCTGCTCTTCGTCAAGATACCGAACTTTAACTTGACTGATGCGTTCATCATAATTTCTAGCAATGTCATTAGCCTGCCGCATGATCGTTGCTTTTCTAGCATGCTCCACACTGTTTGGTAGAATGATAATGTTATGAATTGGCGTAATAATTTCTTTTTTTAGTGGTTGAATCGTTCCAGTAGTACCGCCTTTAATGGCAAGTGCTGCTCGTTTTGCTGCTGCTAGTAAGCCTTCCTCTGAGAAATCGTTTGTGTATGTGTAAATGCTCTGAAGACCGGAAAAAATGCGTATACCAATGCCGAAGTCACGCCCTGATATACTTTGTTCAATTTTTCCACTTTGTAATGTTAATTCATTGGCAAACTTATCCTCGATGAAAACTTCGGAAAAATCGCCACCTGTAGACAGTGCCGCTTCAAGTACATTTTCAATTACTGATTGTTTAATCATATTTTTCCCTCCTTTTTTAAAGTATACCAAATAATTTAAAAATTCTGTATTTGTGAAGTGTATCACATAATTATATATATTCTATTTGTGACATTTTATGATATGGAGTATTGGTAGTTGGAAAATGTTTGCAATAAAATCATGCATTTAAATAAATTTCTATATGAGAATCAAAAATTGATTATATTTAACATCTTCTTACCCAAACTAATGAAAAGGCATAGGAAGGTGATGGAATGCAGCAACAGCAATATAGTGCAGGGGATATAGTTTTCATTTTTTATCAACATCCATTTATTGATGATGTAGTAAACATACAGGAAGCTGCAGTAGTGAACATTCCGGATAATTCAACGGAGATGGCGCTATTCCTCTTTGAGAAGTACTATCCGCTAACAAATGATATGTTAATATTTACGAGCGAAGTGGATGCTGAGCAAGCTTATCACCAATATTTTCATTGATGGAGGTAGAACATAAGAAGTCTTATAGGAACTGATTTTCCTGGAATATAAATGCGGTTTCATGCACAGCGGCCATTACACAAAGGCGAAATTGATTTGTATAATCCCAAAATTGATGGTAACGCTAACAGAGATAGCCATGAAGAAGGGGAGAAACATTATGTATTCATTTCAATCGAATTGTTGGTCAGAGCATGAGGAACTTGAGGTTGTTATGCTTTGTGCACCTTCAAAACTAGATGTACCAGATTTAACAATAGCTGAAAATGTAGGATGGAGTGCTGCTGTCAATCATGTAAAAGCAATGGAGAATTTCCTGGAATTTAAGACAACGCTAGAAAATGCGGGTGTCAAGGTGATTGATTATTCGAAAGAGCTACCAAATGATATGACAACAGTAAGTGAGCAGCTTATTAATAGGTACTTTGTCCGCGATCTTGCCTGTGTTATAGGAAATAGTATGTTCCTTGGAGAGGCAGGTAGCTCGCTAAGGCGTCCAGAGTACCCACATGCTCACTCATTATTAGAAAAGTGGTTTCCAGAGAAATTTTTAAAAGTTAAACAACCTTATACTGCTTTAGAATGTGGCGATGTGCTCATTTTAAATAAGGATGCCGTGCTTATTAATATTGGAATGAGAACAACATTAGAGGCTGTGGAAAGTATCAAGGAGCGTATCTTCCAAGAAGGATTTTCGGAAATTGCGATCATTGATTTGCCAAGACGCTCCGATACACTTCATTTAGATATGAATTGTAATGTTGCGAACGATAATCTGCTAATAGCTAAAAACTTTATGCGTTATTTTCCTGTACACGTGTTTACAGCTCAAACAAGTCGTTTTGAAATGACCGAACAATTTTTAAATCACCATGGCTTTGACGTTTACTGGCTTGAAACATATAATACAATCCCAGATATCAATTTTATCAATCTTAATCCGGAAACATTGCTGATTAGTAAGCAAGCAACGAAGCAGCAATGGACGAAGCATCCAACATTGCGTAAAAAGAATTTGATAGAAATTGACGTAACAGAGCTAGAAAAAGGGGGTGGCGGCATTCGTTGCATGACATTGCCACTGCTACGAAAGTAAGTAAAAGGCAGAAGGGTTGATTGAAATGGCATCTAAAACAAGTAAAGGGCGGATGTCTTGGTGGCAGCTCTCACTTCTCGGTATAGGATGTACACTAGGAACAGGATTTTTTCTTGGGACAAGTATGGCCATTCATAAAAGTGGTCCTGCTGTTATAATTCCTTTTTTGTTAGCGGCAATTGCTACTTATATTGTTTATGATGCTCTTGTTAAGATGTCAGTTGACAATCCAGATAAGGGATCATTCCGTACGTATGCAAAGCAAGCTTTTGGAAATTGGGCAGGATTTAGTAATGGCTGGATTTACTTGATTTCTGAGATGCTCATTATGGGTAGCCAATTGACGGCGCTTGGTATTTTTACAAGGCTTTGGTTTCCTACACTTCCATTATGGGTTGCTGCATCTATTTATGCTGCACTTGGATTAACCGTTATTCTTATGGGGATGAAGGGCTTTGAAAACTTTCAAAATATTTTTGGTGCGTTAAAGGCAGCAGCGGTTGTCATGTTTATTATAGTAGCGGTTGTCTTAATAATAAAAGGATTCAATACGGAAACAACGACACTCGATGCACTGCATGCAAATTATGAAGAATTATTCTCACAAGGTGTGAAAGGAATATGGCTTGGATTGCTATATGCCTTTTATGCATTTGGTGGAATTGAGGTTATGGGTTTAATGGTCATTGATTTAAAAAATCCTAAAGAAGCACCGAAAGCCGGAAAAGTGATGCTTATTGCTATAACTATCATTTTTCTAATGGCTATTATGCTTGCCTTGGCGCTTGTTTCTTGGAAGGACTTTAATATTAAAGAAAGCCCATTTATTACAGCGCTTAATGGTTATCACATACCTTTTTTTGCAGACATTTTTAATGGCGTTTTAATTATTGCAGGTTTTTCAACAATGGTTGCCTCTTTATATGCGGTCATCACGATTCTCATTACACTGGCAGAAGACCACGATGCTCCAGCTTCTCTGGCGAAAAAAGGGAAAATGAAGATTCCATTTCCTGCATTTCTCTTTTTAGCTAGTGGTTTAATTATAACCATTGTTATCGGCTTCCTCATGCCAGAAAAGATTTTTGAATATTTAGTTACAGCTGCAGGCTTAATGTTAATTTATAACTGGCTCTTTATATTAGTGACATATAGGAAGCTAATGAAGCTGTCGAAGTGGGAGTATGTGAAGAATAGTATCGGGATGTTACTCATTGTGGTGACAGTGTCTGGGACGTTAGGGGAAAAAACAAGCAGACTCGGTTTTTTCGTGAGCCTGCTTTTTATCATCATCATAGGAATTGCGACTTGGATTGTCATGAAAAGGCAAAAACACGGTAAGCATGTTTAATGTTCTTTGTTTTTCTGAAGAGAATGTTGCATACGTAAAAAAGGACATTTCGATGCACTACTATTATCATCACTTAAAAAATACTGTTTCCACTCATAACTGTCTTCTTGCCCATACCATTTTAAATCAGTATGAGCTGGAATAGCATCGTATTCGGTAATGCGTTGACGAATAAGCTTCTTTAATTTTCGACCAAATACAGTAGAGTCGTTCATTTCTTCAAATATCCAGCGTGGCTGAAATGCCATTAATAAAGTGGAGAAATGACGACTCTTACGCAATTTATGTGCGGGAGTTGCACAAGACACAAAATAAGGCTCACCGTTAAAACAAAATTCCCATTCATGATGCGATGGGGCTGTTGGAATTTCCTTTGGCCAATCGACATCATCAAATTTAGTTAAATTGTTTAAAACTGACCAAAATAAATTTCTATAATCCTCAACTTCGAAATTTTTATGCATATCATTAGGGGTTTTAAAGAAAACGGTATGTGTTGTATATTTTCCAAACGTTTGAGACCACTTATTGTATTTCTTTAAACATAGTGCTAACGTCTTTATCGATTGCTCCTCTCGTGGATCTCCTATAAAGCTATAGCGAAGCTCGTTCGATAAAAACCCTTTTCTAGCTGGAATACAGGGGAACGTATTTGCTTCATCTGCAACCATGGCAGCGAAGTCGGTATATGCTGACTGTTGCCATAATGGAAGTGTTTCAAAATGTTCTTCAATCCACTTCTTGTCTAACACTGCTACTTCCACTTATGTCTCCTCCTTCTTACCTCTTTAGACTATTAAAGAAAGAGTAAAAATGTGACGATGTAAAAGAGTCAATGTTTTGGTGAATCGCTACTCGTTCCTATCTACAATAACACTTGAAATTCCTAACAATAATAATAAAACAACGCCCAGAAAAGTGATATTAGACCATTGTAACCTTGTATCAAAAAGCTGAAAGAAAAAAGTAAAAACAGGAATAAAACACAATGACATCATTACAAAGAAAGGTGTGCAATATTGAATTCCTTTTTGTAATAAATACATAGGAACTAATACACCAAGTAAAGTCATTAGTAATATCCAACCTATATTTCCAATCAAATAATCTAATATTACGTCATATGTAGCAATTAATGATAAAAGAATAATGCCATAAAACCTCTTAGATAATATCATTGAGCTAGTCCAACCTAGTTCACTTAACTGTTTTGAATAAAGTGTACAAAGAACAGCACCTAACCCACATATTATACTAGCTAGAATACCTAATAAACTAAATTTACTCCAAGTTATCAATGCAGACTTCCCAGCAAATATTGCATAAATTAATATGAGACAAGCCACTAAAGTACCTATAGCAATACTTACTTTAGCTACGTTTATATGATGTTTTTGCTTAATTGCTAATAATATAACAAATAAAGGACCTAACCCCATTTCCAGTGAGCTTACAATCGCTGGTTCAATATATTTTAATGCAAAATAAAATCCCATAAAAGCTAAAACAGATGCAGAATTTAATTTTAATAAAATTGGGGTAGCAGCTTTATTCCATTTCATTGATGACTGCTGCTTAATTGAAAAAAATTGGAAATATAATGTTGTGATAAAAAAGCTAATACCTGTAAAAAGAAATGGGTGTACAGCTTGCACACGATTTGCATAATAAACTTGACTAACAGAAGTTAAAATTGCCGAAAGAATTAAAGATAATACACCAATTGCATGTAAATTATGTTTACGTTGAAGTGTAAGTTCCATATGAGGCCTCCTTTTAATTTACCAAAATTATAATTAATTATAATTCTAACTAAAATCTTAAATAATCTGTATTTTCTATATTTATTTAATATTTAGATATTTGATAATGTTATTACGGACTAACAATTTAGTCAAGATATAGAATTTCAGTATTATATTCACATATATAATTATTTGAAAAAATTTTTGAAAAATAGTATTTTTTGTTAAAAAATTAAATTGGCTGTGGTAGGCGGCGGGGCTAGTTGCATTGCTTTTGTCTACTCACTTGAAAGAAAACTAAGAAAAAATGTAGATAATTTAAAGTTAATAATTGATATTTACGAACCGAACGAAGATCTAGGGAGAGGGAATGCCTATTTACGTGAACCTGAATTTATTCGTTTAAATCGACCGCCAGAAAATATGTCTATAGATGTAAACGACCCAACCCATTTTTTAGATTGGATTAAAAACCGACCTTTAATTTATAAAAAATATAAGGAAAGTGAATTTATTGCTAGAAAAATTTTTGGTGATTATCTGAAATCTGTTTTTGAGGATAAATGTTGTAAATTCAGCAAGCTTGCTTTCAACAGTAATGGTTCCGTTATGCATATCGATGATTTTCTTTACAATAGACAATCCTAAGCCACTTCCGCCATTCTCAGCTGTCCTTGATAGGTCAGCCTTATAAAATCGCTCGAATATATGCTTTTGTTGTTCCGGTGTTAAACCGATTCCGTTATCACGAATGACAATAGCGATCGTATCCATTTGTTTTGTCACTGATATTGTAATGGTGCCAGCAGCTGGCGTGAATTTAATGCTGTTGCTTAGTAAATTCATCCATACTTGATTCATTAAATCTTCATCAGCCATTAGCGAAATGTTTTCTAATTGCAAATCTATGTCGATGTTTTTTACTAGCCAATTTGGTTCCAGTGCTAGTACGACATTACGCAATTGCTTATCAAGTCGGTAATGCCTTGGCTCGAAGGGGTGGTGTTGTGATTCTAACGACGTTAGCTTTAGTAAATTGTCACTAATTTTTGATAGTCGATTACTTTCCATCTCAATGATTGTTAAATAATGCTGTCGCTTATCTTCAGGGAGGTCCATGTTTTTCAATGCTTTAGCAAAGCCATTAATAGTTGTTAGAGGCGACTGAATTTCATGAGATACATTCGAGATAAATTCTTGGCGCATTCTTTCCATTTCACCTAATTCAACTGCCATATGGTTGATGCCATGTATTAATTGACCAAATTGATCTTCATCTGTTTTCATATCTAATTTGACAGTAAAATCACCTTTAGCAATCCGGCTTAATGCATCTACAATCGTATTCCAATAGTTTCGTTGTTTATTTACTCCAATTAAAAAGAGGATAATAATAGAGCAAGCAAAGAGAACAAAAACACCAACTACGGTCCATAATTGAAGCCAGAAACCTTGTGGGTGTTTGCCTAACCAATCATAAATCCACGACGTTATGTGGAAGGAAATAAAAGCAAATATGATGTTACTGATAAGAAGAAGCATTAAAGTTAAAAAAAGCTTTAAAAAGAACTTTCGTCTTCTCATGGTTCCAGTTCCAATCGATAGCCAAGGCCACGAATTGTGCGAATAACAAACCCACTTGTTTCTTGTGGGAAACGTTGACGAAGTCTTTTAATGTGAACATCGACTGTACGTTCATCACCTTCATAGTCATATCCCCAAATTTCTTCAATTAGCTGTTCACGTGAAAAAGTTTTCCCCGCATAGCTTGCTAAAACAAACAATAGTTCAAATTCCTTTAAACGGAGTGTTAACGATTTACCATTATATACGACTTCATGTGTATTGCGATTTAACTTTACATTGCCAGCTTCCACAAGTTGAGATAGGGAAATACGGTATCTTTTAAGTATTGATTTAACACGGACGATGAGCTCTGCTGGCTCAAATGGTTTAACAAGGTAATCATCCGTTCCAAGATGAAAGCCCTTTACCTTTTGTGAAGTTTCTCCTTTTGCGGTTAGCATCAGGATAGGTAAATCATTATTAAAGGAACGTATCTCTTCGCATAATTCCCAGCCATTCATTTTCGGCATCATAATGTCCAATAGAACCATATCCACCTTATCAGAAGCTAATTTGGACAGTGCATCCACACCGTCCGTAGCCTCAATAACCTCTAATCCTTCATTTTGCAAAAATACTTTTACTAATTCTCGAATATGTGCATCATCATCTACAACTAAAATTGTCGTCATGCTAACAAATCCCTTCGTCATTCCTCTTTAATGCGTAGTTGTTGCTTGGCAAACTCTCGATACATTTCATGCGTCTCAAAAAGCGTATCATGTGTGCCGCTACCCGTAATATGTCCTTTCTCTACAAAAAGTATTTGATCGGCATCTACTACTGTTGAGAGTCGGTGGGCAATCACGAGAGTTGTTCTACCTTGCATTAAATTATCCAATGCTTTTTGAACATAGATCTCTGATTTACTATCCAAACTTGACGTTGCCTCATCAAGCATTAATATTTGAGGGTTTCGTAATAGTGCTCTGGCGATGGAAATTCGTTGTCGTTGACCGCCAGAAAGCTTAATGCCTCGTTCTCCGACTTCTGTCTCAAATTGATCTGGCAGTTCGTTGATAAATTGATCGGCATAGGCCATTTTGGCAACTCTTTCAAGTTCTTCATCCTGTACCTCTCTATCAATGCCATAGCAAATATTTTCACGAATCGTACCAGATAGCAGTGCGCTCTCCTGAGCAACATAGCCGATTTGGCTTCTCCAAGAATGTAGGGAGTATGTGTCGATAGGGGTATCTCCGAGTGTAATACTTCCGTTAGTAGGCTGATAATATCTCTCTAACAGAGAAAATGTTGTTGTTTTTCCTCCGCCACTAGGTCCAACGATGGCCGTAACTTTACCTGGTTCAATTGTGAAATTGATATTCGATAAAATCAGTTCTTCTCCATAAGCAAAGTCAACATTTTTTACATAAATCGGCTGATCCACTTTTTCTAACGTTTTTCCTTCGAAAATATTTTCCTCTTTATGCTCAAGTAATGCACTGATTCGCTCTGTAGCACCCATCGCTTTTTGTAGCTGTGTAAAGAACATCGTTAATTGGGTCATCGGCATGATGATTTGGATTAAATATAAAATAAATGCCACCATGTCGCCAGCTGTAAGCTCTCCTGAAGAAACTCGTACACCACCATAACCAATAATGGCCACAAGGACTGACATTAATACAAACGAAACAAGCGGCGAAATAAGTGCATGGATTTTAGCTTCTTTTAAGCCAAACTTAAAGAGGTTGGTAATTCCTTTTTTGCCACGATCATATTCTATATTCTCGGCATTTGAAGCCTTTACTAATCGTGTTTCAGGTAAAACTTGATTTAGCACTGCCGTAAATTTTGCCGTCTCATCTTGCATTCCTTTTGAAATGACAAACATACGTCTTCCTAACAGCATCAAAATAACCATAGCAAGCGGAACAGCAATCAGCATCACTAAAGTCATTTTCCAATCTAAGATTAATAGAATGATGACTGATCCAATAATAGAAATAACACCTGATAAACAGTTTGCAAGATGCTCTGTAATAAGTTCCTTGACAACAGCTGTGTCATTTGTAACACGACTTAATGTTTCACCTGTATCATTCTCATCATAATAAGGAATTGGTAAATGAAGTAGCTTTCTCCAAAGCCGTTCTCTTAAATTCGCGACAACATGATGTCCGACACGATTTAAATAATAAATAGAAAGCCCGCTCGCGATTGCCTGCGCGATAAAAGCAATACCTAATAAAATAATTTGCCAATAATCAAGGGATTCTAATGAAAAGCCGTCCACTAATTTTTTCGTAAATAACGGAACGATAAATCCAACACCGGTCGTTGCTAAACTCATAATTAATGAGATTATTAAAAGCCATATCGGTGGTTCAGCTTGTTTGACTAAACGAACAAAGCGCCGCCAATCCTTTAGTTTTGTGTTATCTTTTGATGCCTCCTGCAAAGTAAATCCTCCTTCAATTTCATCAACAATAAAATATGAATCTTATATGTTACTAACTATAGCATGCCTATATGAACTGAATATGAAATGAGGTGGGATGAGATGAGATGATAAGGAAAAGGTTACTCAAATTTCTGAGTAACCTTTTTGTGTGTCTATAGTGTGCTTATTCAAGAGCATTTTAAAGTTCAGCGCAAGAAAAGAAGTATGGTATAAGATAAACTGCACGTAAAAGCCCGATTGGTGAAGACTAATAATCAGTATGGGGAGGGGATTAAGTTTCACTTTATTTGCTGGTGCTTCTGATTACCAAGTTTAATCTGAATGAGGATCATGGCAATGACGATGACCACCATGCCAATAATTGCGGCTGTAAAGTTACCTGTATAATCTCGTACAAGACCAACAAATAATGGGCCAAGTGCGGCAAAAACGAAGCCAACCGATTGAGTCATAGCTGCCAAGATACTTGCTTCCTTGATGTTTTTGGCTTCGTCAATTGGTAATGTTAATCCTAATGAGAATAAGCCACCTGCACCGATGCCAATGAGAAGACTGCTTAGCCAAGGGTTAACGGAAAATAGTAGCAAAAATAGGCCGATTAATTCTAACGATGAACAACCCACTAACCATACAGCTCTATGCTGTAAACGATTATTTAAAATCGGTACTAAAAAAGTTGCAGGCATTTGGGCAACCGTTAATAGTGTCAACATCATGCCAGCCTGTTGTTTACTATAGCCCATATCTTCTACTATAGGTGGCAACCAAGCCATGATTGTATAAAACATGAAAGCCATTAAGCCAAAAAAAACAGTTAGTAGCCAAGCTTTTTGATCTGTTAAAAGTTGCTTTAAATTATTATCAGCGCTTGAAGTATCTGAGACAGTGTTAGTGACTGGCATTTTCTCAATTGGTTTCCACCAAAAGAAAACAGCGATGACAGCAAGAATAGCCCATGATGCAGCAGATGCTTGCCATGTATGAAAAAGGGAGCTTAAAGGTATGGAAAGCCCTGAGCCAAGTGAAGCGCCTACAACTAATGCTAACGAATAAATGCCGACAACACGGGAAGGATTCGTGAAATTTTGTTTAATAAATCCTGATAGTAAAGGTCCTGCAATAGCGATGCCAATTCCAGCAAGAAAGGCTGTTAACAGCATTACCCATGCATAGTAGGCAAAAAATCTTGCAGCTGTTGCCAGTCCAATAAGAATAAGTGAGTAAGCAATGGCTCGTTCGATGCTAAAGCGATTGGCAAGTTTTATGGCAAAAGGTGCAAATAGGCCCATGCATAGTACCGCTAATGAGGTTAATAAACTGGAAGAAGCGGCACTCATGTGTAATGACTCCCGAATGGTTCCTAACAAAGGTGAAACGGAAGTTATCGCGGGTCGTAAATTAAAGGAAGTTAAAATTATAGCAATAATTGGTATAATCGTATGTTTTACATTCATTCTCTTTCAACTCCATCTATAGCTAATAATAATTACAAATTGAAGTCTATAACAATACAAATGATTGAACAATACTATTATTACTATTATGATGATAGCTACAAACTATGATAGGTCGTGATATATTGGAAATTCGTCATCTTCACTATTTTATGGCTGTTTGTGAGGAGTTACATTTTACAAAAGCTGCTGAAAAACTTGGTATTTCCCAGCCGACTCTAAGTCAGCAAATTCGTGTGCTTGAAGACGAAGTTGGTATGCCACTGTTTGATCGGATTGGCAAAAAAATTGTACTCACTGAGGCAGGCTCAGTGCTGTTAAGTTATGGAACAGAAATATTAGATACATTGCAAAATGTCAAAGACGCCATTAAAGATTTACAGAATATGAAAAGTGGTCATATAAGAATAGGAATTATGCCATCAGATTTAGACTATCGAATTACACAGCTTGTCATCGATTTTCACCAAAAGTTCCCAAAAGTTAAACTAAAGATTATGTCGTCCATCGAAATTGTGCGACAAGTTCTTGAAAATGAAGTTGATATTGGCATAGGCATTAACGTCCTACCAAATGACCGACTTGTTACGATTCCTTTATGTAGGGAGGAATACGTACTAACTGTATCGAAAGAGCATCCGATGGCAAATCGAGTAAGTATAAACATAGCAGATTTGAAAAATCTACCAGTGATTATGTATCCAGAAGGTTTTTTGGGGTGTAAAATTGTGGAGGAAACTGTAAAAAAACATGGTTTTCAATTAAATTGTGTGCTAGAGACATCTTCAATTACGTCGATCATTAATCTTGTTAAAGCGAACATAGGTGCAACTGTACAGCCCTATCCGTTAATTAAAGAGATGAATGATCCTACCTTGCATATCATACACATTCAAGACGACGCACCAAGCCGCAGTTTGTCGATTATTTACCGAGTAGATCGTTATGTAAGTCAAGCAACAAAAGCGTTAATTGAACAAATTGAAGTTTATTTTCAAGGCTAGTCCGAAAGAGGGCTGGCTTTTTCTAATGTTACAAATAGTGAACGCTCTGGGTAAGTAGATATACTGCACCAAGAGTATAGGAAAATAAATAAAAATAGAGGTTCCTTTTTTTTGGAGATATATCATATAATATTCGTAAACCGACAGTCGGTCTATATGGGTGGAGGTTCTGAATAGGCAATCGAACGATGCACTTTCATAACATAATTTTAGATCTGCAATGATTGGTTAATTTACCTACAAAGATTAGTCGCACTGGAAATTATGTATCAATTATCGTGGGTCTCTTGTTGCTAATAATGTCTTGGAGCGCGCAAATTGAGTGGCTCATTTGGTTAAGTACTATAAGTATTTTTAGTAATGTCCTTCTTCTTACAATACAAAAAAATAATTTATTTTCAGGCGTGTTGATTGGGGAAAAATAGGATTATTATTGAGCGATAATAGGATTTTTTGTTGCTAGTTTGCTAATATATTCCCATTTTAACTGATTGTAGCGTAGGGCTTCTCGACTCCCTCGGGAAAGCGAGTAGCCCGTAGCGGAGATCAGAGCCTTCTAATTAGGGTGGATAAAAATGGTTAATCAACACACCTGATTTATTTTCTTAGTCATTGTAATATACACATTCAAGATGGGCGTGAATGTGAGTTACTTTAATAATTCTCAAAGGAAGGGGTCTAATGAATGGAATCACAGATTAAAAGAAAAGGCTTTTCAAAAGATTTTATCCTTATGGTGATTGGACAAATTATTTCTATTTTAGGATCTGCTCTTTTAAGGTTTGCCTTATCACAGAAGTGAGCTTCAGGAAGCCCACTTCTTCAGAGGTGGGAGGAATGAAGTGCTTTTTCTTTATAGAACATATG
>NZ_LIYL01000015.1:0-26994 GCF_001278875.1 Lysinibacillus sp. FJAT-14222
TTCGTTCACCAACTCAAGGTTAGCTACTAAAAACTTTATTGATTACGTTTTGCTTGTTCAGTTTTCAAGGTTCATTTCGCCGCTGCTTTCGTAACAGCAACTCTTATATAATACCATGTCGCAAACCAGATGTCAACAACTAAATTGTTTAATTTATTTGTTCGTTTGTTTTTCAACAGTCATCTTAGCGACTCTTATTACTATACCATAATATTTTCGCTTTGCAAGCATTTTATAAAAAAAATATTAAAGCAGTTATTCCTAGTACACCTGGAATACCTAATATTGCAATTGTTAACACAGAAAACAGATTAATGGGTATATTATAGCCGGCATACCCTATACTTAAATGAATAATGAATAATAAAAGAAAGGCAAATGCAAACCTAAACCAAAACACAGACATTCCTTCTAAAATCTTACCCATCTTAGCATGTCTTATTATTATATAAAGAAAAAGAAGCACTACAGGTACACAAAAACTCATAATTACTAACCACGACATATGGTTTCCCCCTTAACTATATAATTACGAAAGTTTATGTTTCCTGTTTTGCTTCTATGAATATCAATTATGCCTCGGCATAATTGCGTCTGGATTCGGCTTTGTGCTTAGGCCTGCATGATGCAGGTCAGTTAGCCGTTATCGCATGGATGCGATGATTTTAGGCTAACATCCTTTTTAAGAAATCCTTTCCGATTCCGTGACATCCGCCGGAAGCATTAACTTATTTCAGCGGATGTTTGGACACCCGCTGAAATAAGTTAAAAAACTATTATTTAATTAATACTCTCCGAATTCTAGCTTCTTTAAATAAATAAAAATGTATACTCTCTGCCACTTTTCGTTGAGCAATTGCATCTAAATCATAGTCATCTAGGAACTCTTCAATTATCTTTGCTTGCTGTAAATCCTCTTTTGTTTCTTTTATAAGACTCACAAGCTTGTCGTCGAATTCTTTTTTTAATTTTCCCTTACTGCGGAAGAACATAATAATCCCTCACTCACAATTCTCGGCGACCTTCCATTGCCTTCGATAACGTTACTTCATCTGCATATTCTAAATCTCCACCTACTGGTAGTCCATGAGCGATCCGTGTTGTTCGAATACCAGATGGTTTCACTAAACGAGAAATATACATCGCTGTTGCCTCACCTTCAATAGTTGAATTCGTAGCTAAAATAAGCTCCTGAACAGCCTCATCTTGCAAACGAACTAGTAGGGAAGCGACATTAATATCCTCTGGACCAATACCATCCATAGGTGAAATAGCTCCCTGTAATACATGATACATACCATTGAAATCACGCATTTTTTCCATTGCAATTACATCTTTTGTATCTTGAACAACACAAATAACAGAATGATCTCGTTGTTTGTCCGTACAAATATGGCATGGATCTACATCAGTTATATTGCCACACACGGAACAATAGCTTAAATTTCGTTTAGCATCAATTAATGCCTTTGAAAAGGATAAAACGTCATCCTCTTTCATTGTCAACACAAAAAACGCCAGACGAGCCGCGGTTTTCGGCCCGATACCTGGCAATTTCATAAAACTATCAATCAGTTTCGATATTGGTTCGGGGTAGTACATTTATTTACCTCCTAGAATGGAAGGTTCATGCCTTGAGTGAATTTACCCATTGTTGCATTTGTTTTCTCATCCACTTTTTTCAGAGCTTCATTTGCAGCAACAACGATTAAATCTTGTAGCATTTCGATATCATCTGGATCTACTACTGATGGATCTAGATTTACTTCTACAATTTCACGTTGACCAGTTACAGATACTTTCACCATACCGCCGCCAGCAGCACCTTCAAATTGCTCTGCATTTAAAGCCTCTTGAGCTTCCATCATTTCCTTTTGCATTTTTTGCATTTTTTTCATCATGCCTTGCATATTTCCCATACCACGCATAAACGAATTCCTCCTAAATGATTAATCTTCAACAATTTCAATAAAATCTTTACCAAACAACTTTTCCGCTTCCGTCACAAGTGGATCTTGTGAAGCAAGTGGTTGGGCATCGTCGATAAATGGCTCTTCTGGCATTTCTGCCGGTGGTTCTAATAATTCCACTTCATGATCGGTCTCATCCTGAGATTTTTTTTGCTGCTGCATGCCATGATCACGAATAAACTCTTCACGTAATTTTAACCAGGTTTCTTCAGGCGTACAAAGCATTTCATACGTAGTACCAATTTGCCCTGCAATTAATTGTGTGAAGTGAGCTTTTAGGGATTGATTATCAGCAACCATTTGACAATGAATATCATACTTGAATTTTAACACAAAAGCACTTGAAGATGCCGCAACAGGTTCAGCTTCTGCTAAAAGAGCTGACTGAGATTTTTGCATTTGGCTTAACGCCTGTGCCCAAACCGATTTAATACGTTGCACATCTTGCTTTGTCGCATCCTTTAGCACCTCTTGAATACGACCTGTTGGTGCTTTATAACCATTCGGACTTTTCGCTCGTGGACGTTGCTCTTTTGGTGCTTGCGCCGTTTGCATAGGAGCACCAGCTTGTAATTGCGCTGATAATTGTTGCACCATTTGCTCAAGTGCCACGATTTTTTGAGCAAGTTCAGGGCTCATAGCTGCCTCACCTGAAGTGGTAGTTTGACTAACTACCCCTCCTGAAAACTGTACCATTTTAAGTAGCGCTGTTTCTAAGTAAATCTTTGTATGGTGAGAGAACCGCATTTCTTGCTGTGTTTTCGCTAAAATATCAATGTAGCCATATAGCAAATCAGGTGCAAATTCATGCGCTAATGTAAATACTCGCTCCTCTGGTGATACTAGCTCTAATAATTCAGCCAAATCATCACTCGTTTGTAGCAATAATAAGTCCCGGAAAAATGTAATCAGGTCCTCTGAAAGGCGAAGAGGATCTTTTCCATCCGCAATAAGCTGTTCTAATAACGCGAGCATTTGTGCGACATCTTTTACTTTTAGAGCCTCTGCTAATTCATAGAAAACTTCCTGACTGATGGAACCAGTAACAAGTAATGCATCCTCAAGCTTCAGCGTTTCTCCACTGAAGGATACAACCTGATCTAATAAGCTTAAAGCATCGCGCATACCTCCAGCTGCAGATTGTGAGATTACTTTCAAGCCTTGTTCCTCATATGGCAGCTTAATATCCTCTAACACGACTTTCATGCGCTCAATAATATCATTGGTCGAAAGACGCTTGAAGTCAAAGCGCTGACAACGTGAAATAATCGTTGCAGGCAATTTATGAGGCTCCGTCGTTGCTAAAATAAATACAGCGTGTGGAGGTGGTTCTTCTAATGTCTTTAAAAGTGCATTAAAAGCACTTGTAGAGAGCATATGCACTTCATCAATGATATACACTTTATATCTGCTACTTGCAGGTGCAAATCGAACTTTCTCAATGATGTCACGTATTTCTTCAACGCGTGAATTAGACGCCGCGTCAAATTCAATAACATCTGGGTGGGAGCCATCTGTAATGCTTAAACAAGTAGCACATTCGTTACAAGGCTCGTTTGATGGTGCATGCTCACAGTTTAAAGCTTTTGCAAAAATTTTAGCTGTACTTGTTTTCCCAGTACCACGCGGACCAGAAAATAAATACGCATGTGTTGTTTTATTCGCTAGGAGAGCATTTTGTAGCGTTCTTTTGACATGTGCTTGACCAGACATCTCTCGAAATGATTGCGGTCGATACACACGATAAAATGCTTGATACGTCAATGGTTTCCTCTCCTCTTCTTTATTATATAGAATAGTTCTATTATAGCATTTGCCACATTATTTATAAAATAGTGTCTCCATTTTTCAAAAAATTTGAGACGATTCTCTTTCACTTCCCGTAGTGAAGGCTGATGTTTCCGGCTCCTATCGGCCGCCTCGCACAATTTGTTGCTTCCTTAAACGTTCTGGCGATTGCTCTTCCGTCCCAACAAATATTATAAAATCATATAAAAAAACGCACCCGCCTTTGTAGACGGATGCGTTTAAATTGGCAATTTAATGCCGTGCACCTTTCTTCGACAGCCGCACATAAGCGTTACTCTTGTCGTTAGCTCAGATTAGGCAACCCCGCGGCACATGAATAAGACCACTTAATGCTGCTTCCTTCCGGACCTGACATAGTTCATGGGTATCCATTGCGCAGGACCCAATCGTCAACACTACGTGCAAAAGGCAGACCAAACAATACGGACAGCCTCGAAAAAGGAATTCAGTCTCGCTAGAGCGGATTGCGAGTTACAGGACACCGCTACCTTCCCACCTAGCACGGCAATAACTAGTATACTTACTGTTTTCATAAATTGCAACTCAATACGCATAATATTTATATGGAATAATCTATCAGCAACGTAAATAAGCATTTAGAAAATAAAAATTTTAAAAATCTGTTGACGCGATTTTCAAAATATGATAAATTAATTCTTGTCGATAAGACATGCAACAAAATAATGGAGGTATACCCAAGTCTGGCTGAAGGGATCGGTCTTGAAAACCGACAGGCGGGTAACACCGCGCGGGGGTTCGAATTACCTCCTCCAGTTTTAAAATTCCGACTACGAATGTAGCCGTTTTTTTTTGCCTAAAAATTGTATGTAATACTTGCTAGATACCACTTCCGCTTAGGTTGTGGTATTTTTTATTATTGAAATTACGATTTATCTTCATTCAGCAACTCTTTTCTGTAGCGAAAGCGAAGCGTCAGCTACAAGTGTTTTCTGTAGCGAAAGCAAAGCGTCAGCTACAATTACGCCAAGGCGAAAAATTGATATAACTGGGAATAATCTATAGTATTATTTCATCTAGACAAATGCGCTTTCGTTTCGAAGTCGCATTCCGCCCCAACACAACATCAAAAGTGATGGTACAATTACTTTTATTTCAAACACACGACGCGCTCTTTAGCACATCTTTTCTTTGCTATATCGCTCTACTAATATTGATTAGGGAGGATTTTTTAATGCACTCAAAAATTTCTATATCTCGTGCTTCCCTCACTTGGATTTTCATAATTGCTCTATTAACTGCTATCGGTAGTGAGATTAAAATAATGCCTTTCGCTAATACAACGTTTCGTTTTGGATTAGGAAGTATTATTTTCTTTTTATGTACTCTACTTAGACCTACACCTATAATTTTGGCTGGATTTACTACAAGCATCGTGATAACCATTTTTCGAGTGATCATTAATTACTCTTTTCATGATATTCCATTAATGGATAGCTTGGTAACACATTTACCTGCTGCTGCATTTTATGTATTGTTTGCAGTATGCCTACAAATTCTAAGCATTCATCAATATAGAGAAAAACCACTAATGCTTGGATTACTAGTTGCGTTTAGTGAAGTATTCAGTAATTTTGTAGAACAGCTATTTCGTTTTTTTGTTAATTCTTATACTTTTTTACACCTTCATGATTTACTTATACTATTAGCAGTTGCTTTATTGCGTAGTTTTTTTGTAGTTGGTATTTATAGTTCCATTTTACTTGCAGAGCAAAAAAAACGTGTTCAGGAAATGCTTACGATCGGCTCAGATTTATATGTTGAGACACTTTATTTAAAAAAATCTATGAACCATATCGAAACAATTACAGCTAATGGGTTTGATTTATATCGACAATTAAAGTCATTAGGATATCGTTCGGAAAGTTTACAGGCACTCCATATTGCCCAGGAAATTCATGAAGTCAAGAAGGATTCACAACGTATTTATGCGGGTATTTCTAAAATTGTCGGCGAAAAGAGTTTTGGCACCCTTAGATTGTCAGAATTATTACATTATATTGAGGATGGCAATAGTAAATATGCTGAATTACTCGGGAAAGAAATTCAGTTTAACATAAATATAGACACCGATTTTCAAACGAAAGAACATATTGCATTGCTTGCACTTTTGAATAATTTAACAGCTAATGCTATAGAAGCAATTGAGGGACAAGGTATCGTTTCTATTGCCATTCAACAACTACAGGATGATACTGTAATAACAGTATGTGATAACGGAAAGGGCATTTTACAAAGTGATCTCTCAATTATTTTTGAACCTGGATATACCACGAAATACAATGTGGATGGTGTCGCGGCAACAGGCATTGGGCTTTCACATGTTGCTGAATTAGTTAATAAATTAAATGGCTCCATATCCGTTGAATCAAACAATGCAAACACAATGTTTAAAATTACAGTTCCTACGCAAACTATTCAAACGGGAGAGACTTAAATGAGGTATTTTATTGTAGATGATGATCGTGCAAGCCGGGTCATGTTAAAACAAATTATTGAAGATAGTGGTTTAGGTACAGTTATTGGTGAAGCACGCAATGGTGAGGACGCCATTCCACAAATTTTAATGACACAGCCGGAGTTTGTACTTATCGATTTGCTTATGCCTAAGCTTGATGGTATAGCAACAGTCGAGCACCTTATTCAAAATCGTTTTGAGGGACAATTTGTTATGATTTCTCAGGTAGTGAATAAGGAAATGGTCGGCGAGGCATATGAACAAGGTATAGATTTCTTTATTCATAAACCTATAAACCGTATTGAGGTTGAGAATGTTTTACGTAAAACAACTGAACAATTTCGCCTAAAAAACTCATTGCTAATTATTCGCCAATCACTTACAAGCATTGATCTAAGTGAACAAATAAATCATAAAGCAACGTCACGCGATCATATTCAATCAATTTTAAATGATATGGGTATCGTTGGTGAAATCGGAAGCGAGGATATTATAGCTATTATCGAAACATTACTAGCTCATCAGCACAAGATTGCACCTCTTCCTCCATTAAAGGAATTATATGAGGAAATTGCAGCAGTTACAAAGGCTACTCCAGATGACATTTTAAAAGAAAGTAAAGCTATTGAACAGCGAGTGCGTCGTACGATATTAGCAGCGATGATAAATCTCGCCAATTTAGGGGTCGTTGATTATACAAACTCTGAATTTGAATATTATGCACCTCGATACTTTGACTTTAAAGAGATTCGTCAGCTTATGACTCAAATAGAAGGCCACGCAAATCGTAAAGCAAAGGTTAATATTAAGAAATTTATTCAAGTACTATATTCAGACATTTTAACAAAAGTAAATTAATTTTCTCGGATTTTGTCGGATTCCATAAGTCCTCCGTATTATTAAAGTAAGGCGTGTCCTAAAAATTTTAATATTAGGAGGTACGAAGGTTTGAAGAAGAAATTTAAAATCAGTTTAGCCACTCAAATTTTAGTCGGTTTGATTTTAGGGATTATTGTTGGCGGTATCTTTTACGGAAACCCCAAAATTGAAACATATTTACAACCTTTAGGGGATATTTTCCTTCATCTTATTAAGATGATTGTAGTACCGATTATTATTTCGACTTTAATCGTTGGTGTTGCTGGAACTGGAGACATGAAACAGCTTGGACGCTTAGGCGGGAAAACAATTATTTACTTTGAAATTATTACAACAGTAGCAATTGTAGTTGGTTTACTTTCCGCAAACTTATTCCAACCAGGCGCAGGCATTAACATGAACGAGCTCTCTCAAGGAGATATTTCGCAATACGTTGAAACGACAGAAGAAGTACAGCATGAAGGACCATTTGATATTATTGTAGACATTGTACCAACAAATATCATTCAGTCAATGGCTGAAGGTAATATGCTTGCTATCATCTTCTTCTCTGTTATTTTTGGTTTAGGGGTTGCTGCCATTGGCGAACGAGGTAAGCCAGTATTAGACTTCTTCCAAGGTGTAGCAGATGCTATGTTCTGGGTAACTAACCTTGTAATGAAATTCGCTCCAATTGGGGTATTTGGTTTAATCGGTGTAACCGTTTCCAAATATGGATTTGCTTCACTAATACCACTTGGCAAACTTGCTATACTTGTTTATGCAACAATGCTATTCTTTATCTTTGTAGTTCTTGGTCTTGTAGCAAAATTCACGGGTATCAACATTTTCTTCTTAATTAAGGTACTAAAAGATGAGCTAATTTTAGCGTTCTCAACAGCAAGTTCTGAGGCTGTGTTACCACGAGTTATGTTGAAAATGGAGAAATTAGGTGCTCCAAAGGATATCGTATCTTTTGTTATTCCAACCGGTTACTCCTTTAACTTAGATGGTTCAACACTGTACCAAGCTATTGCTGCATTATTTATCGCTCAAATGTACGGTATTCACCTAAGCATTGGTGAACAAATTACGTTAATGCTTGTATTAATGGTTACATCTAAAGGGATTGCAGGTGTTCCAGGAGTATCCTTCGTTGTACTTCTAGCAACTTTAGGTACTGTCGGCATTCCACTTGAAGGTTTAGCATTCATCGCAGGTATCGATCGTATCCTTGATATGGGACGTACAGTCGTTAACGTAATTGGTAACTCACTTGCGTCATTAGTTATGGCGAAATGGGAAGGCCGTTTCGATTCAGAAAAAATGAAAAATTACTTTAATGATAATGAAAATTTAGCATAAAATAAAAAAATCCTCACGATGTATGGATGGCATCGTGAGGGTTTTTTTACTTTGATCAATTATGCCTCGGCATAGTTGCGTTCGGAATCGGCTTTGTGCTTGCACAAACTTTATCTAAATAAGCAATAATCGATTCTTTTCCATTTGCATGTGCTTCTTGTGCGCGTATTTCATCTTTTTCAAGCTTTACCTCAGCAGCTGCAACAATCCGTTCTGCATCTTCCCGCGGCACGACAACGACACCGTCCACATCCCCAAAAATATAATCACCAGGATGAACAGTAACGCCTCCAATAGCAATAGGAACATTTACTTTTCCACCACCGTTTTTATTGCCAGCCGCTACCGTTGTGCCAAGCGAGAATACAGGAAAATCCAGCTCACGAATAGCTGCAATATCACGAATAACACCATCTACGACAAAGCCTTGTACACCAATACCCTTCGCTAATGAAAGAACAAAATCACCAGCAACAGCTCGATTGGTATTTCCTTTAGCGTCAATTACTAAAATATCCCCTTCACTAGCAGCTCGAATGGCTTCCAGTACCGCACCATTTTCGCCATCTGGTAAACGCACTGTTACCGCACGACCAGCAATTTTAAAATGATCTGCTAGCGGTTTAATATCACTGCGTAAATTCGTATGTCCTCCTGTCGCATCTGAAACCGCAGTCGTCGGTAAATGCTTAAAACTTACTTCCACCTTTGTCATCTATAACACCCCTATTATGATTTAAGAAAGCCTTACACAATTATTGTAAATAAAACTCTTCTACTATTTCAATATATATCAGAAAATTATGGAAATAAAACATTTGATTATGTTACCGTTAGGAGTAATAATTGCACTATTTATCCTTCTTTATGAAACAAAAGAGGAGAAATGAAGCTATAAAAAACGCATTTTTCGTGGAAGTACGTATAGATATAATTTATTAAAAGAAGAAATTTTACCCATGTTTTTTTAATAAATTTAATATTTCCTCTGATGAAGTAGCTACACGAATAAGTGATTTTTGTTCTGTGCGTATAAAACCTTCCTCGAGCATTTTTTTAAAATGTTGTAAAATCGCATCATAAAAGCTATTTACATTGTATAAAATTACTGGCTTTTCATGTAATCCGATTTGTGCCCACGTAAACACTTCAAAATATTCATCCATTGTCCCGCCACCACCTGGAAGAGCTATAAATGCATCTGCTAACTCTACCATTTTGGCCTTACGTACGTGCATAGACTCAACAAAATGAATTTCTGTTAATGAGGCATGCGCTAATTCCCGCTTCTGTAGATGAGTTGGCATCACGCCAATAACCTCTCCTCCAGCTGCTAATACTGCATCTGCAACTTTCCCCATTAATCCTGTTTTCGAACCACCATAAACGACACCATGACCATTTTGCGCTAATACCGTCCCTAATTCGGCTGCCTTCTCTGCATAAATTGGGTTTATGCCTAAGCCCGAACCGCAATACACCGCTATTTTCATAGTAATCCCTCCTATTTCAAAAGACGTGACACAATAGGCTACATATTGTCTCACGTCTTTTGATCATTTATTTTTTTGTTTAAACCTGTCGCTCCGCTTTCGACCAGAACTTCAAAATTTATCTCCCTATTGTTTTAGAGATATTAGCTTTAATAAACCTTCTATTTACGTAAATGACTTGTTTGCTTTAGCATATGACTGATGCGGCTCACAATTGATTCAATTGCTTCAGGATTTTTTAATAAATCATAATCATTAATATCTAAACGTAGAACTGGGCATGAATTAAAGTTATTAATCCAGTTCTCATAGCGTTCATGCATTTCAATCCAATAATCGTTCGGTGTTTGCTGCTCCATCTCACGTCCACGTTCTTGAATACGTCCAATTACAGCATCGATTGGCCCCTCTAGATAAACGAGTAAATTTGGATGTGGGAAGTACGGTGTCATCACCATCGCATCAAATAAATTTGTATAAGTCTCGTAATCCGTTGGGCTCATTGTACCTTTGTCATAATGCATCTTTGCAAAAATCCCTGTATCTTCATAGATAGAACGGTCTTGAATAAACCCGCCGCCATATTCGAAAATACGCTTCTGCTCCTTAAAACGCTCTGCTAAAAAATACACCTGTAGATGAAAGCTCCATTTCTCAAAGTCCTCATAAAACTTATCTAAATACGGATTTGTATCCACCTTTTCAAATGACGTACGGAAATTTAGCGCCTCTGCTAATGCCTTTGTCATCGTTGATTTCCCTACACCAACAGTACCAGCGATTGTAATGACCGTTTGTGGAGGAATATCGTATTTCTCTCTCAAATTCATTGTTGCAAACTCCTTTGTTGTAACGTGTCCTTTATTGTTTGTAAAACATATTTCAAATCATTTGGATTCTTTACGAAATCAAGCTGATCACCATTAAATCGAATAACAGGAATTTCGGGATGCATGCTCTCAAAATGCTCGATAAAGGAATGATAATCTACCACTAGTTGCTCCATGTAATCTCGTGAAATCATTTTTTCAAATTCACGACCACGCATCGCAATACGTTTCATCAACGTATCAACACTGGCATGTAAATAAACAACTACATTTGGTACAGGCATATCTTTCGTTAATATTTTATAGATTTCTTCGTACTTATCATACTCAGATGATGCTAATGTACGTTTTGCAAATATTAAATTTTTAAAAATATGGTAATCTGCTACAACAGGTTTATCATGCGTTAAACGAAATTTTTTTATATCTGATAATTGTTTATAGCGATTACATAGGAAGAACATTTCGGTTTGGAAGCTCCATTCCTCAATGTTTTCATAAAACTTATTTAGAAAAGGGTTTTCGTCTACTATTTCTTTTAATAGATGGTAATTAAATGTCGCTGCTATCTCTTTAGATAAAGAGGTTTTACCAACACCAATCGGACCTTCTACCGTAACAAATGGAACCGTCACCAGAAGCTCCTCCTTTATGTTCTATGGATTCTATCGTCAATTACCCCTGCGTCGAGGCTTGTATTATTTAGAAAGTAAATCAGTGCTTTTCATTGTATCATAGTGAGAAAGTGAAAAACAGAATCAAGCTATATCTCTATTAAAATATGCGGCCATAAACGACAATCAATTATGCCTCAGCAGAATTGCGTCCAGAATCGACTTTGTGCTTAAAAAATATTTGTTGAGAGAAGTAAAAAATAGACCCACCAAAGTGGATCTATCGTTACCCTTATAATTTAACTCGCTGTAAACGTAGTGCATTTAAAACGACAGAGACTGAACTAAAGGCCATCGCTGCACCCGCTACCCAAGGAGCTAGTAAACCAATTGCAGCAATTGGAATACCTAATGTATTGTAAGCAAATGCCCAGAATAGGTTTTGCTTAATATTGCGCATTGTTTTACGACTCATGATGATAGCATCCGCAATACTGTTTAAGTCGCCACGAATCAGTGTAATATCTGCCGCTTCCATAGCGACGTCTGTACCGGTACCGATTGCCATCCCAATAGTAGCTGTTGCAAGTGCTGGTGCATCATTAATGCCATCACCTACCATCGCCACTTTTTTACCTTGAACTTGCAATTTTTTCACTTCATCTGCTTTGCCTTCTGGGAGCACTTCAGCAATCACATGATTGACACCAACTTCTGCTCCGATTGCTTGTGCTGTACGTTCATTATCACCAGTCATCATAATAACAGTAATGCCCATTTCTTGTAGACGATGAACTGCCTCTCTTGAGGTATCTTTCACTGTATCAGCAACTGCTACTAGACCAGCATACTGACCATTGATAGCAGCTAACATTGCGGTTTTACCGTTTTCCTCTAATTGTTCCATTGTTGGTAGAATGTCATCAATATGAATACCGTATTGTTGCATCAATTTACGAGTACCGATGACAACTCCTTGACCAGATACAGTCGCTTGCACACCGTAACCTGGTATCGCTTCAAAGAATTGAACATCTCCTAGCTCAATACCACGATCGGCAATTCCTTGAACGATTGCCTCTGCTAACGGATGCTCGGATTGCTTCTCCGCTGCACCAATTAACGATAAAAAACGTGCTTCGTCTTGGCCTACTGCTAGTACGACATCCGTTAATATAGGTTTGCCGTGTGTCACTGTACCTGTTTTATCAACAACTACTGTGTCAATACTTTGCGTTTGCTCTAAATGCTCTCCACCTTTAAATAAAATGCCAAATTCCGCTGCACGACCAGAGCCCGCCATAATAGATGTTGGCGTTGCTAATCCAAGCGCACATGGGCAAGCGATAACGAGAACTGCAATTAATACTTCGAGTGCAGGCGTAAATTCACCTGGTCGCACCCAAATAATCCAGATTAGAAACGCTACAATCGCAATACCAACAACGATTGGTACAAATATACCTGAAATTTGGTCCGCTAAGCGTTGGATTGGCGCTTTTGAGCCTTGTGCATCTTCTACAACTTTAATAATTTGAGCTAAAGCTGTATCACGACCAACTTTAGTCGTTGTCATTTTAATAAAGCCATTTTTATTAATAGTTGAACCGAATAATAGGTCGCCTTGCTTTTTATCAACAGGTAGACTCTCTCCTGTTAACATCGATTCATCAACAGCTGTTGTTCCTTCTAATACTTCACCATCAACAGGAATTTTTTCACCTGGTTTTACTAAAATAATGTCCCCTATGACTACTTCTTCTAATGGTACTTCTTTCTCAACACCATCTCGAACAACGATCGCCGTTTTTGCTTGAAGTCCCATTAATTTTTTGATTGCTTCAGATGAGCGACCTTTTGCTTTTGCCTCAAATAATTTACCTAATAAAATTAAAGTAATTAATACGGCACTCGTTTCAAAATATAGGTGAGGGGCATGATGTGATCCCGCGGTAATAATTGCTTGATAGACACTATAAAAATAAGCCGCAGACGTCCCCATGACTACAAGTACATCCATATTGGCACTACCATTGCGTAAAGCTTTGTATGCTCCAACATAAAATTGCTTCCCAATGATAAATTGAACAGGAGTAGCCAACACCATTTGTACCCATGGATTCATTAAAAATTCAGGGACATATAAAAATGATGTAAATGAAAAATGCCCTACCATCGTCCAAAGTAATGGTAATGAAAGAATGGCCGATAAAATAAATTTTTGCTGCTGTTTTTTGATGGCCTGTTCTCGATGATCTACGGTTTCTTGTTCATCTGCTTTTTGATTCGCTTCATATCCTAATTTTTCAACCTTCGCAATAATATCTGCAATCGTAACTTCAGATGGGTTAAATTCAATAGTTGCTTTTTCGAGCGCTAAGTTTACGTTTGCTGAGGATACGCCTGCTAGTTTATTTAAACCTTTCTCTATACGAATAGCACAAGCTGCACATGTCATGCCTGTAATATCGAATTCAGTTTTTTGTTTAATAACACCATAGCCAAGAGCTTCAATTTTCTTTTCAAAGTCCTCCTCACTTAATTTTGTCGAATCATATTTAATCGATGATTTTTCAAGAGCTAAATTAACTGTCGCTTGTTCTACACCATCCATTTTATTTAAACCTTTTTCTATACGAGTGGCGCAGGCTGCACATGTCATACCTGTAATTTGCAAATTGGCTTCTTTTATTTCTGAACTCATTATCCATTCTCCTCTCCACATACCGCAAGGGGGTATATAGAATTGAAAATAAGAGAGTGCTACATGAGCACCCTACTTATGTTATTTAACGTCATAGCCTTGATCGTCAATTGTTTCTTTAATTTGCTCTAGAGATACTTGCGTTTCGTCAAATGCTACATCTACTAAACCATCAGCTAAGTTCACTTTTACTTGTTCAACACCAGTTAAAGCTCCAACATTTTTTTCTACAGAATTTACACAATGTCCGCATGACATTCCTTGTACATTTAAAGTTATGTTTTGCATGAAATATCTCTCCTTTAATTTAAATACAGTATAGGGGTATATATTTATCAAAAAAACTTTTATTTCTTCATTAATTTTTGAATGGTCACTACTAATTCGTCTAATACAGCTTCATCACCTTCTGATAGGCGATCAACTACACATCCCTTTAAATGACCTTCTAACAATATCTTCGCTACGCTATTTAAAGCAGACTGTGTGGCAGACAGTTGCGTAATAATATCATCACAGTAAACGTCTTTTTCAATCATCCCTTTGATACCTCGGATTTGACCTTCTACTCGATTCAAACGAGTCGTTAAATCTTTTTTTACGCGTTCAGGGTGATGGCTTTTTCGACACGACGTAGCTTCCTCTGTATGACAAGCATCTTCTTTCACTGTGTTCTCCACCTCCTATTTCATAATCATCATACTATACCCACGAAGGGTATGTAAAGTAGAAAATTTTTAATAAACTAAAAAAGTTTATTAATGATGATGGTGGTGATGATGCGATTGCTCATTTTTTATTGTACATAAAATTGAATTATCATGCTTATGCGCTACTGTTTCCAATTGAATCGTTACATGCTTTATGCCCTTATGCTCAAGATTATGTTCAATTTCTCGTAATATATTCTCACTATCCGCAATTTTTAACTGATCCTCAACAACTGCATGACAGGAAAGTGCATTTGCTCCACTTGTTATTGTCCAAATGTGTAAATCGTGAATGCTATGAACACCGTTTGTTTGTACAATAGTTTGTATGATCTCTTGAACATCAACATTTGAAGGTGTTCCTTCCATTAGAACATGGATAGCAGCCTTCGTTACATAGTAGCCGCTTCGTAATACTAATGCGGCAACAATAACACTCGCAAGTGGATCAGCCCAGCCCCAACCAAAGAACATAATTAATAGTGCGGCAACGATGGCTCCTACAGATCCAAGCATATCACTTAATACGTGTAAATAAGCTCCACGCATATTTAAATTATCTTTTGTATCACTGCCGCGCATCATAATCCAAGCTACCAAAATATTTACCAAAAGACCGATTGTACTAATAATCAGCATGCCTGTTGTTGCCACTTCTGGTGGATTTGCAAAACGTTCTATTGCTTCATAGAAAATGAATAAAGCAATTAAAATTAAAGTCACACCATTCAATACCGCCGCTAAAATTTCAAATCGTTTATAACCGTATGTTTTACTATAGCTCGCTGCCTTTTCTCCAAACGTAAAAGCAAGTAAGGCTATCGCTAATGAAATGGAGTCACTTAACATATGTCCTGCATCGGATAAAAGAGCCAAACTATTTGTTAAATAGCCACCAATCGCTTCAACAACCATATAACTCGTAATAATAATAAATGATAGTATTAATATCTTTTTATTTGCGCCATGTGTATGATCATGATTATGTCCCATGTTTTATCCCTCCATTAACTCTAGTTATGTGCAGCATGCTCAATAGCTTGCTTCAATAAATTCATAATGTGATCATCATCTTTTGAATAATATAAGGTTGTGCCTTCTCTTCTATATTTCACTAACCGTAAGTTTTTCAAGAAACGTAACTGATGTGAAACTGTTGATTGACCTAAATCTAAAATTTCAGCGATGTCGTTGACTGAATGTTCATCCGTACACAATAAATTTAAAATGCGAATTCTTGTCGGATCACTTAATGCCTTAAATGTTTGAGACACGACGAATAGCGTTTCTTCATCTAAATGTTGCTCTTTGTTAGTCTGAACCTCTGTATTTTGTAATTTTTCATCCATTTAATTTACCCCTAACCTTTTTATATTTATATATGAGCATGTGTTCATATATAAATATAGATGGTCGTATTGGAAATGTCAACGTTTTAACTTCTTACCGAATCCGGACGCATTGTTTATCTGTGCGAAAGCAAAGCGACAGCTACAAATGTTTTATGTAGCGAAAGCAAAGCGACAGCTACAATTATGCCAAGGCATAATTGATAGTGGCAATTGCCAATTAAGCAAGATACACTAAATGATAAGGAGAGATCATAGTGGATATTTTTGAAACAGACCGATTGTTTATGAACAGTGCACTGGAAGAAGCAAAGAAAGCCGCTTTACTTGGAGAAGTACCCATAGGAGCTGTACTTGTCTACGATGGAGAGATTATTGCACAGGCTCATAATTTGCGAGAAACAACACAAAATGCGACGACGCACGCTGAACTAATGGTTATTCAAGAGGCTTGTAAAAAAATAGGGAGCTGGCGCCTTGAAAAAACAACACTCTATGTGACGCTTGAACCTTGCCCTATGTGTGCAGGTGCCATTTTGCAATCTCGTGTGCCGCGCGTTGTATATGGTGCAAGAGATATAAAAGCAGGCTGTGTAGATTCACTCTATCGTTTATTAAACGATGCACGCTTTAACCATGAATGTGAAGTCATAGAAGGAATTTTAGCCGTGGAATGCGGACAAATCTTAACCGACTTTTTCCGAGCTTTACGCGAACGAAAAAAGGCCGAAAAAAAGGCACGACAAGCATCAATTGCTGAAAATGGGGAATTTTAATAAAAATTCATATTAAAGAAGGTGGCTCATGAAATACTTGTGACACCTTTTTTATGATTATAGGAAAACGTTGTAGTAGCGACAATAAAAAAACTACTGTTGAGATCAAATTTTCAACAGTAGTTTCTTTTTTTAAAAAAAGTAGATAATCTATTCGATATCTTGTTTTACCTTACGCTTCTTAGCTCAAGTTATTTCGGAGCAATTACTTCTTTCCCGCCCATATACGGTCTTAATACTTCTGGAATCACTACGCTTCCATCTTGTTGCTGATAGTTTTCTAGGATTGCTGCTACTGTACGGCCAATCGCAAGACCTGAGCCGTTTAATGTGTGTACATACTCTGGCTTTGCATTTGGTTCACGACGGAAGCGAATATTTGCTCGGCGTGCTTGGAAATCTTCAAAGTTTGAGCATGAAGAGATTTCACGGTACATATTTTGAGCTGGAATCCATACCTCTAAATCGTACTTTTTCGCTGCAGTAAAGCCTAAATCAGCTGTACACATTTTTAGTTTGCGGTATGGTAAACCTAATAATTGTAGTACTTTTTCAGCATGACCTGTTAATAGTTCTAGCTGTTCGTAAGATTCTTCTGGTTTTACAAAGCGTACTAATTCTACTTTGTTGAATTGGTGTTGGCGAATTAAACCACGTGTGTCGCGACCCGCAGAACCTGCCTCTGAACGGAAGCAAGCACTGTATGCTGCAAAGCCCTGTGGTAATGCTTCAGCTGTTAAAATTTCATCACGATAGAAGTTTGTCACAGGTACTTCTGCTGTTGGAATCATGAAATAATCTGTGTCATCTAACTTAAAGACATCTTCTTCAAATTTAGGTAGTTGTCCTGTACCTGTTAAGCTATCACGATTGACAATTACAGGTGGTAACATTTCTTCATAACCATGCTCTTCTGCATGTAAGTCCATCATAAACATCATTAATGCACGTTCTAAACGAGCACCAAGACCTCGATAGAATAAGAAACGACTACCAGTCACTTTTGCACCACGTTCAAAGTCTACAATTTGTAAGTCCGTAGCGATATCCCAGTGTGCTTTAATGTCAAAATCAAATGTTGGAACCTCGCCCCAAGTATATTCCTCCACATTATCGTCCTCGGTTGTGCCAACTGGTACAGATTCATGTGGAACGTTTGGTAAACGCATCATCATATCTTTAAAGCGTTCTTCTACATCATTTAATTGGACATCTAGCTCTTTAATTTCATCGCCAACCTGACGCATACGTGCAATAACTTCATCCGCATTTTCTTTATTGCGCTTCATGATAGAAATTTGCTCAGATACTTTATTACGTTCAGCTTTAAGCTCTTCTGTTTTTGCAATTAATTCACGACGCTTTGCATCTAATTGTTCAAAGTCGTCTAAGTTTCCTAAATCCTCATTACGTGTTAATAGCATTTCTTTAACTTCCGCGAAATTGTCGCGCACGCGTTTAATATCTAACATCGTCATACCTCCAGTAGATTCTTAATGATGGGAAAATAGTTAGTAGAAAACACAAAAAAGCCCTCATCCCCAAAAAAGGGACGAGAGCTACCCGCGTTGCCACCCTAATTGATTAGACACTTTGTCTAATCCACTTATCTCATAACGGCATTTCAGCCGGCGACAGCCTACTTCATTGACTTCGACTGCGCAACTCCAGGACGGATTCACAAGTGCTTTTATCAGCTTCCACCACCCGCTGACTCTCTAAAAAAAACGTGCTTGCTACTACTTCCCATCATCGTGTTCAGTTATTTAAATTTTATCCATACTGTACTATATGAATCAAGATTTTGCAAGTCATACCATAGACGATACAAAATATTCAAGAATACGTGCATCTGACGTTAATTCAGGATGGAATGAACAGCCTAATAAATGATCGTCCTTTGCTAATACGATTTTCCCGTCATGCTCTGCTAATACTTCAACACCTTCACCTACAGAAACAATATGTGGCGCACGTATAAAAACAGCTGGAATTGCTGCACCTATTTCAGGTATATCGAGCTTCACTTCAAAGCTGTCCACTTGACGTCCATAAGAATTCCGTGCAACTACCACATCCATTACGGCTAAATGTGACTCATAATCCACTAATTCCTTTGCCAATAAAATCAATCCTGCACATGTTCCAAACATCGGCAATCCTTGTTTAGCAACTGTGCGAATTGGCTCCAATAGCTCATATCGATTCAGCAATTTTCGCATCGTTGTGCTTTCTCCACCAGGCAACACAAGTCCATCAAGCTGCTCTAAATCATTCGCTTGTTTTACTAAGACAGCTTCGCATCCAAGTGACTCTAACATTTGCACATGCTCTCGCACCGCTCCTTGTAATGCTAAAACACCGATTCGCTTCATCTTACCAGCCTCGCTCTTGCATACGCTCATTTTGACTAAGCTGAGCAATATCAATACCTTTCATCGGAACACCTAGCTCTTTTGAAATGTTAGCAATTAGCTTGTAGTCCTTATAATGCGTAGTAGCTTCCACAATTGCACGGGCAAATTTTTCTGGGTTTTCTGATTTAAAAATACCAGAACCAACGAATACACCGTCTGCTCCAAGCTCCATCATTAATGCCGCATCAGCTGGCGTAGCAACTCCACCTGCTGCAAAATTCACGACTGGTAAACGGCCAAGACGCTTAATTTCTCTTAATAATTCAAAAGGAGCACCAAGTAATTTAGCCTCTGTCATTAACTCGTCCTCAGTCATCCCTACTACCTTACGTACTTGCGCATTCACTTTACGAATATGGCGAACAGCCTCTACAATATTACCCGTCCCCGGTTCACCTTTAGTTCGTAGCATGGAAGCTCCCTCACCAATGCGTCGAGCTGCTTCCCCTAAATCGCGACAGCCACAAACAAATGGTACTGTGTAATCACTTTTTAATAAATGAAACTCTTCGTCTGCTGGAGTTAATACTTCACTTTCATCAATATAATCGACGCCCATTGCTTCTAAAACTCTTGCTTCAACAATATGTCCAATACGTGCTTTAGCCATGACAGGAATGGATACAGCACCCATTACCTCCTCGACAATACGAGGATCGGCCATGCGTGCAACACCACCCGCCTTGCGAATATCTGATGGTACTCGTTCTAATGCCATGACAGCTACAGCTCCTGCCGCTTCCGCAATTTTCGCTTGCTCTGCATTAATAACATCCATAATGACGCCACCCTTTTGCATTTCCGCCATCCCGCGTTTTACTAACTCTGTACCTGTTTGTTTCATGATTTCTAACCTCCACCTTTATGATGAAATTTAGTATAATTGAAATTGACCATATAAAAATATCCAGTTTACAAAATAATTATAGGGTCAGGAGGATTCAAGAACATGGACATGCTATTATTTCAGCTAGAAAAAAATGGTGAAAAACCGCTCTATGACCAGCTTTATAGCGGTATTAAAGAAGCTATTATTACAAATAAAATTGCAGTAGGAGAAAAATTACCATCAAAAAGAAAATTAGCCGATTTTTTGAATATTTCTCAAACAACAATTGAAATTGCGTATGCACAGCTACTTGCAGAAGGCTATATTATGTCTAAATCCCGTGTTGGTTATTTTGTAGAGGAAATTGACGAGCTTCCGTATATTCAGCAGGACACAATAGTTCCCTTAAACGAACAACCTAAGAAAAAATCGTACAAGATAGATTTTAATCCTGGTTCCATCGATATCGATGCCTTCCCTTTTCAAACATGGCGAAAATATGCGAAAGAGCTTTTTGATGATACCTCAAAGGAATTATTATTAACGGGTGAGCCTCAGGGAGAGCTATCTTTACGTACGGAGATTGCTAATTATTTATTTCAATCACGCGGAGTTGTTTGTAGTCCTGAACAAATTGTTATCGGCTCAGGAACAGAGCAACTTCTACCAATGATTTTGCGCCTCTTTAGTGACAACACTTGCTTTGCGCTTGAAAATCCAGGCTATCCAGCTGTGCATCGTATGTTTTCTCAGCATAAACGAAAAGTTTATCCTATTGCAGTCGATGATGAAGGAATTATTATTCATGAGCTCGAAAAAACTAGCGCTGACGTTGTTTATATCACGCCATCACACCAATTCCCAACAGGAGCAGTATTATCGGCAACGAGACGTGCACAAGCTTTAAATTGGGCCGCACAAAGCTCCTCCCGATATATTATTGAAGATGATTATGATTCCGAATTTCGTTATACTGGAAAACCGATTCCTGCACTTCATGCATTAGATCGAAATGATAAAGTCATTTATATGAGTACATTTACAAAATCATTAATGCCGTCCTTGCGTGTTGCTTATTTTGTACTTCCAACAAAATTACTTGCAACTTATAATGATGTATTTAATTACTATTCATCAACAGTACCTCGTTTCGACCAGCACATCGTTGCTAATTTTATGCATGACGGTCATTTTGCAAAGCATTTAAATCGAATGAGGAAAGTTTATCGAAAAAAGCATGAAAAACTTACTTCTATTTTAGAAAACTATTCTAATCAAATTAAAATTACTGGTGAGCAAGCAGGAATGCATATTTTACTGGATGTACAACATGCTTTGTCTGAAAAGCAATTACAGCAGCTTGCCTCCAATGCGGAAATCGGGATCTATCCGCTATCTGATTATCGCTTAGATTACTCTACAACCTCACAAGCTCAATTTTTATTAGGCTTTGGAGGTATACCTGTACATGAAATTGAACCATCTATTGAAAAGCTAATGGACTGTTGGGATATACAGAAAAAACACCCATCAACCTCACCATAAAAGGTTGATAGGTGTTTCTTTATGATTCAATTAGCTGGATATTATAAAGCTCAAACCATGTATGGATTTGCCCCAGATAAGCCAAAAGCTGTGGACCTGCCATTAATTGTCCATACCAAGGAACTTTGAAAGAACCTCCACCAGATTCAATTAGCTCTATCAGCTTCTGTCGCTCAAATAATTCATGAAGAATTGAATTTTTATTCTCCATAATTTCTCTTAGCCAATTTTGAACACCTACTGTATAAATTGGATGATAAGTTTTAGGATATGGATTCTTCTTTCGATACAAAACTTCTTCTGGCAATAAATGTTGCATAGCCTTACGGAGTAAACCCTTTTCCTTACCACCCAAATTTTTCATTTCCCAAGGAATATTCCACGCATATTCCACAAGGCGATGATCTGCAAATGGAACACGAACTTCAAGACTCGCTCCCATACTCATACGGTCTTTTCGTTCCAGCAATGTTTGCATAAACCATACCATATTCAAATAAAACATTTCACGTTGTCTAATTTCCTCAATACTCTCTCCATCAAGATATGGTACTTCTGCAATTGTTTGCGAATATACCTGTTGTGCATATGATTCAACTGCTAATTTCTTACGCCACCGCTCTTGTAACAGTGTTGATCTTTCAGACAGTGAACGAATCCAAGGGAAACCTGTAGTCGTTTCTGTAAACCATGGGTAACCACCGAAAATTTCATCTGCACATTCACCTGATAGTGCAACGGTAAAGTCCTTTTTAATTTCTCGACAAAACCATAATAATGATGAATCTACATCTGCCATCCCCGGTGAATCTCTAACAATGACAGATTCTACTAAAAAATCGATTAATTGTTGCTGAGAAATTTCCTCAGCATGATGTGTTGTACTAAAAGTATCTGTCATTTTTTGAATCCAATACGTGTCTGTGGACGTTTGAAAAGCATGCGGATTAAAGAAACGTTCATTATCCTCATAGTCTATAGAGTACGTATGCAGTGTACCTTTATTTTGTTGCTGAAACCTGTTTGCTGCAATTCCGGTAATAATGCTAGAATCTAAACCACCTGAAAGAAATGTACAAATCGGTACGTCTGAAACAAGCTGTCGTTCAATCGCATCAGTTAACAAAAAACGGACATGATCAATTGTTTCGTCTAATGACTCTTCATGACGTTTACTTTGTAACGCCCAATACTGCCAAACTCGTATACCCTCTCTAGAGAAACGCATTGCATATCCTGGACGTAGCTCACAAATATTTTGGAAAATTGACTTTCCGGGCGTTCTAGACGGTCCTACAGCCATAATATTTGCTAGCCCTTCCGTATTGACGGTCGTTTTAATCAACGGATGCGCTAAGAGTGCTTTCACCTCGGATGCAAAAAGCAAGCCGTCTTGTTGTTCTGTGTAAAACAAAGGCTTTACACCTAGTCGATCTCGACATAAAAAAAGAGATTGTGATCGTTCATCCCATACACCGAAAGCGAAAATTCCATTTATAAAATCAACACACTGCTCTTTCCATTCAATATAAGCAGTTAATAACACTTCGGTATCTGACCTTGTTGTAAAAACATACCCCCGATTTTGAAGCTCTTTCCGTAGTTCCTCTGTATTATAAAGCTCGCCATTATATGTAATGACATAGTTTGCACCATCATGTACTTTTTTCATTGGTTGCTTCCCACCGATTAAATCTATGACAGCTAACCGACGATGGCCAAATGCAATATGTTCACTACACCAAATATTTTCATCATCAGGCCCACGCTTATTTAACGTTTGCGTCATTAACTTCAGAATTCTATCACTTGTTCTTAAATCCTTTTGAAAGCTAGCCCATCCTGTAATACCACACATTTAGCCACATCCTTTCGCCTATTAGCGTATGCAATAAAGCTTAAAAACGTGAAAAAGAACACGAGATAGTTTAAAACATCTACGTGTTCTTTATACATTAATTATTAAAATAAGCCACCAACAAAGTCAGTAATGCCGCTCCATAGGCTGCCGAAGAAGCTACCAACACCTTGGAAGAATAATGAGATACCACTAGCACGCTCCACAGCCTCTGTAGTGACAACATCGACTGAAAGGTCCTTGCCATCAACAAAGCCGTAATCTGTGCCTTCTGAGCGCTCAATAACTACCTTTCCGACAACTGTATCCTTCTTAACCTCTGCCTCAAGACTCTTTTTATCTAATACTAGTTTAGGTTTATATAAGTCTTTATCAGATGACTTTATCATAAATGAAACTGGTTCTTTAACAGCAATCGCTACTTTGTTTTCTTTACCTTTTGTAACTTTTACTGTTTCTTGATCTTTAAACGTATAGTTCGCCGGAATAATTTCTTGTTTCGAGAATTGTGAGAAACCATAGTTAAGCAATTTAGCTGTTTCATCGAAGCGCGCTTTTCTTGAGCCCTGTCCTTGTGTATCTACAGCCTTCATAACAACAGAAATTAAACGTGTACCATTGCGCTCTGCTGTACCTGTAAAGCAATGTCCAGCAAAGTCTGTTGTACCTGTTTTTAATCCGTCAACACCTTCATATTGGAACACTAATCCTGGCAACATAAAGTTCCAGTTCTCCATGTTAATTGCATCTTCTGTACCTTCACGGAACGTCTTTTTTGCAATTTTAGACGTTTTTAATACGTCTGGATGATCTTTTAGTAAATGATATGCTAATTTTGCTACAGATTTAGCAGGCATTACGTTTTCATCATTTGGTCCAGTACCAGCTGGCTGCATACCAAATAAATCTGCATTGTTAAGACCAGTAGAATTCACGAATTTATAGTCTTTAAGACCAAGCTCTTCTGCCTTTTTATTCATAAGCTTTAAAAACTCAGTTTCAGTACCTGCAATTGTTTCTGCTATAGCTACTGTAGCAGCATTTGCAGAGTAAATTGCCATCGCCTCATATAATTCACGAATTGTGTAACTTCCATCTCTACGTAATGGTACATTACTTAACGCACGGTTTTGAGACATTTTATACGTATAATCAGTTACGTGATATTCCTGATCCCACTTAACTGTACCTGCTTTAATTGCATCCAATAACAGATATTCAGTCATCATTTTTGTCATACTCGCGATACCTAGTGAAGTATCTGCATTTTGTTCATATAAAATTTTCCCTGAATCTGCGTCAATTAAAATCGCAGCATCCACGTGTAGTCCTAAATCTGTTTCTGCATTTGCCTTCGCTGGAATACCTGCTAAAACACTCAATAACAAAACAGGAATTAGGAGCAAGCGAATTACGGTGTTCATTGTCTTTTTCACCTTTAAAGCCCTCCAAAAAAATAATCTTGTCCTCGACATTTTATCATAGATAGTAACGTCCGTGCGCACTCTTTATCATAAAAAAAAATGCTCTCGCGCCATCTTTGTAGACGATTCGAGAGCATAAAAGTTGCTAGTAATATATTACATCGAATAGTTTGGTGATTCTTTTGTGATTTGTACATCATGTGGATGTGATTCACGTAGACCTGCACCTGTCATTCGAATAAATTGAGCATTTTCACGTAAGAACTCAAGGTTAGCTGATCCGCAATAGCCCATACCTGCACGAATACCACCGATTAGTTGGTAAATTGTATCTGCTAGTGGTCCTTTGTATGGAAGACGACCTTCAATACCCTCTGGTACTAATTTTTTCGCATCCTCTTGGAAGTAACGATCTTTTGAACCTTTTTCCATAGCTCCGATTGAACCCATACCACGGTAAACTTTGAAACGACGTCCTTGGAAGATTTCAGTTTCACCAGGAGATTCAGAAGTACCTGCAAGAAGTGAACCAAGCATTACAACGTTACCACCCGCTGCAAGAGCCTTTACGATGTCCCCAGAGTATTTAATGCCTCCATCAGCAATAATTGTTTTACCAAGTTCACGAGCTACTGTTGCACAATCGTAAACAGCTGTAATTTGAGGTACACCAACACCAGCTACAACGCGAGTAGTACAGATAGATCCTGGACCAATACCAACTTTCACTACATCTGCACCAGCTCCAAATAATGCGCGTGCTCCCTCAGCTGTTGCTACATTACCAGCGATAATTTCAAGCTCTGGATACGTTTCACGGATAGAGCGAATTGTTTGTAATACGCCCTCAGAATGACCGTGAGCTGTATCGATTACTACGATGTCTACTTGTGCTTCAACAAGCTTCTCAATACGCATCATCGTATCTTTTGAAACACCAACTGCTGCCCCTACTAACAAACGACCATGTACGTCTTTTGCAGCATTAGGGAATTCAATTACCTTTTCAATATCCTTAATTGTAATTAATCCCGTTAATTTACCTTCTTCATCTACAATTGGTAGCTTTTCGATTTTATATTGTTGAAGAATCTTTTCAGCATCCTCTAAAGTCGTTCCAATAGGAGCTGTAATTAAATCTTCTTTTGTCATAACATCTTCAATTTTTAAAGAATAGTCAGAGATAAAACGTAAGTCACGGTTTGTGATGATCCCTACTAGCTTTTGGTTTTCCATGCTATCAACAATTGGTACACCAGAAATTCGGTATTTACCCATTAAATGCTCAGCATCGAAAACTTGGTGAGTCGGAGTTAAGAAAAATGGGTTTGTAATAACACCATTTTCAGAACGTTTTACTTTTTCTACTTGTTCAGCTTGCTCATCAATCCCCATGTTCTTATGGATAATACCGATTCCACCTTGACGTGCCATAGCAATTGCCATTTTAGACTCTGTAACTGTATCCATGCCTGCGCTGACCATTGGAATATTTAATTTAATCTTCGGTGTTAGTTGAACTGATAAATCAACATCTTTCGGTAATACTTCTGAATGAGCTGGTACTAATAATACATCATCAAAAGTTAAACCTTCTTTGGCAAATTTAGTTTCCCACATGTTCGTAACTTCCTCCTATAGTTAAAAGAATATTAATTGTAAGATTAACAACGTGCTAAGCTACTGTCAAGAAACTTATAAAAGAAAGACAATTCAGTTTTTTTCGAAGGCGATAAATATGATAGCCTTTTCTCTTTTTTACACTGATAAAAATATAGCCTTTTTAATTTTCTTCTTCGTTTAGTATATAAATATTTGTTGAAGCCCGCCTTATTATAATTTTAGGCAAGTTTTGTGGGATTATTGATAAGTTATTAAGGATTTTCATAAAAAAAAACAGCCAGCACACAGCTGACTGTCTTCATTGCCTAGCGACGTCCTACTCTCACAGGGGGAAGCCCCCAACT
>NZ_LIYL01000026.1:0-221 GCF_001278875.1 Lysinibacillus sp. FJAT-14222
GGGAATCATGCCCCAGCCATGCTAGTGGAAATCATTAATCAAAAATTAGGTTACACAAAGCAAACGATACAGAAAGTGAATACGATAACCTTTAGAGCCAGTCAGTATAACCATGTGACGGGTAGTTATGAAAAGAAAAAACTCCATCAACGTTGGAGTCAAATTGGAAGTCATCTCGTACAACGAGATTTATATAGTGCGTTTTTACTGATGAATAGTGA
>NZ_LIYL01000026.1:485-20987 GCF_001278875.1 Lysinibacillus sp. FJAT-14222
ATCTGTGGAGTGTAACGCTTCTCATAAGTATATAAGATCCCCACTGCTTTAGCTGTGGGAGTAGTCAGAATAGCTATCAAATAAGCTATTCGCATGTTACGGTATTGCTGTAGATTTAAAATAAAGATTGATCATTTGTAATAAAGTCCGATAATTTGTAAAAAGGTTTGATACAATTGCATTGAAAAGATGGATTATGACAATTCAATAAACGGGCCATTTTGCGGAACAAGGATTAGAAATCACAGGGGAAAAAGAGTTAGCATTGGTGAATATTTTGTGTACCCTATTTTGAGAATTATGGAAATGATATTTGGAATGTTTGAGGCCATGTGTGGAAGTGGCTTGTCTTAGGAGAGGAGATAAAAAAATGATTGAATTACGAAAGATAACCGGTGATAACATAGATGAAGTAATAGCACTTGAAGTTGGAGAAAACCAGAAAGACTTTATAGAAACTACTAACCTCAGAAGCTTTGCAGATGCTCATATGTTGAACGCAGACGGGATACCAGCGACTCCCCTTGCCATTTATGCCGATGAAGTTGCGGTTGGATTTTTGATGTATATTTATGATACGTTGGATCATGAATCATTTGAAAATGAAGTTTTTTACGGGAAGAAGAGCTATTTTATTTGGCATATTATGATTGATAAGAGTCACCAGGGGAAAGGATATGGCAAACTTGCTTTTGAAAAAATGTTGATGGATATTGAAAATATGCCATATGGGGAAGCTGAATATGTAACCCTCTTTTATCATACAAGTAATGTCAAAGCTAAAACATTATACGTTTCATTTGGTTTTGTAGATACAGGCATCATTCAGGATAATTCGATGTTGGCGATTAAAAAACTAGATGGGAAAATAACAGAATCCATAGTAGAATAGGATCTCTTGGGAAGAAATGTAAGCTATCGATGTCTCGACCCATAATAAACACAAATATCCAGAAGAAAAAACCGATTTTGTTAACTCTGTCTTAACAAAAATATAATATTTATACCGCAATCGGGCGCGATTTACTAGGTAGAAAATGATCAAACTTTATTATAAAAATCGCATAGCATTTCACAAAGAATTAACTCGTTTTGATCAATCATTTTTCAAAACGAGTTCTTATCATTTAACTTAAAATATGGATTTTGGGGATATTTTAGATCAAACTTTATTCCAAACCAACAATTGCAAGTTGATTGATTTATGCCCATTAGTCAATAGAATTCCTCTTTCGGCGTGTTGATATGATGCATTAATGTTCATTATCTCATAAATGGTTTCAGCAAGAATTAGGTGTTTATGCACCTTTGACGAAATGGTCAATTTGTACAAATACATTATAAGGTGAAATTAGGTAATAAGAGTTATGATGTAGTCTTTTTCCTAGTATATATATGTGCGATAGAAGCCCGAAAAAAACATAAAGAATAAGTCATTCCATTCCAAAAAAGCTGATTCCAGATTGGAGCCTAGAAGGTTAACTTTTTATGTTTATTAACTAGAAGGATTAGTTTTACGAATGGCTTCGATTTTTTCACAGTTAATGATCACTGGCATAGCCCCAGGAAAGCGCCCAGTCGGAACGGAAATCAACCCCTCATTATGGAGATTAACCATAAAATAATCATATTGTGTTACGTTGATTAAAAATGTATAATATTACTATCTTTTACTGAAAATGAGTGATATATCATGATAGTCAGCTCTATTTTTCCATCAAACAAATTTAAGGTGTGGAAGAACTAAGTGAAAAATTGATCATAGATTCTTTTGCACGAAATCGGAGGAATTGACATGTATAGTGATTACGGTCCTTTATGTACAGAACTTTATGATTTGACAAAACCAGTAGGATATTCTATTGGTGGGGATATTGAATATTATCTTGAACGATTAAAAGGAGCTAAGGGAAGAGTACTTGAAGCAGGAGTTGGCTCTGGACGCTTCTTAATCCCTTTACTTGAAAATGGATATGATGTTGAGGGGATCGACTACTCACCTGAAATGTTAGATTCATGCCGAAAACATTGTAAAGAAAGAGGATTCAAGCCAAATCTATATGAAGGTAACTTGAGCAATTTTTCAGTAGACTCAAAATATGAAGCGATTGTTATGCCGACAGGTTCGTTCTGTTTAATCGAGAATTCTAAAGATGCGATGGATGCATTAACATGTATGTATAATCATTTGATCCCTGGAGGCCGTCTAATTGTAGACATGCTTTTACCTACAGACTGGCAAACAGGGGAAATTACTTCATCCTACTATGAAATTTCGCAAGAGGAAGGAATTGCAATAGAAAGAAAAGCCGTTGAAATGAACTGGATCGAACAATATACGCTAACCGTTTTAAAATATGAAAAATGGCGAAATGGTAAATTAATTGATACAGAGTTACAAAGATTTCCGTTAAGATGGTACGGAATAGAAGAATTCCAGCACATATTAACAAGCATAGGTTTTTCTGAGATTACTTGCTCCGCTGATTATGTTTATAACAAGAAGCCTTCAAAGGAGCATTCATTAATTACATTTGAAGCTGTTCGTAAATAAATAAACCTGCTAGATTTTAGCTAAGAAAGTCGCTAAATATCTAGCAGGTTTTTTGTTTCATAATTCATTTTTTGTGCTTCAAGTGGCACGCTTTCTCAGCCTTGTCCAATGTTAAATTATCGGCTTACTGTTGTGGATCGTTGAATGCTAAATTCATTCCAGATTGAATCCTTTTCCTCCAGTAATTCTTTTCCGTTCCAAAGGATATCGTATATGTCACCCTCGTAGGCAATGGCTCGGCCAAATGCAAATGACATAAAATAGTCCTTCCAGGATTGGAAGAAATGGCTTCCGGCATCAGCTGCTCGCGCTATGTATCCCCATGCCTGTTCCTCGGTAATATAACCAACTAAGTAGCTCCATCTTGCAACATTTACAGCTCGGTCAAAATCCCAGGCAGCAATAGTGTCCACCTGGTCAAAATCGGATTTCGTAAAGGAAAGCTTCTTCATCATCGCTTCTTGGGCAGATTCATAGCATTCCTGCGATTTTCCCACTTCCTCCTCTGTAAAAGACTGGCCAGCTTTCAATGCCAAAAGAAGCTCATCATATCTCGTACGATGCCCTTCCGTAAGTAGCCATTCCAGGGTTTCAACAGCCTCCTCTGGATTATTAACGTCCCAGTATGAAGAAAGGACCTCCTTCAAAGTTTCATGATCTACATCTATCGGCAGTATCCGTGGCGAATCAGTGCGGTAAAGAGCGAGATTGGCACCGTAGGCAAGCAAATGCTGTTTCTCTTTCGGTAAAGGGTTAGCCATCTCCATTTCTAATCGCATTTTTTTACTATTTTTCTCAATTCGCTTGCTCGCTGTAATTAAACCCACAATAAGTAAAATCACAATTGCCACAATAATTCCTACAATAATTAGAAAAATCTTCAAACTGTCACATTCCTCTCCATGTTTTTATTTGGCGCACTCTAAATCAGAATCACTTTCAGCAAAAAAAGTATAGTAAAATTATACATTTGTCGACAACATTTTACAATATGACTATTTTATTGCTTATCACTGATAGTTAGGATGACATTTGCTGATTGGCGTAGAGGCTTTTGCATAAGTGATTGAAAGGAAGGGGACATGAAGCGAGAGTTGGCTCTGGACGTTTCTTAATTCCTTACTTGAAAAGGGATATAATGTTGATTCATGCCGACAGGTTTGTTCTGTTTAATGGAAAATTCAAAAGATGCTATGGGGATATATGTATAATCATGTAACTGGCGAACAAGAGGTAATTATTATATCACTATCGAGTAAGAAGGAATTGCATGAGAAAGTAAATCATTGAATCGCTAGTTCTGAGCTTTAATCCATTTTTTTCTTGCTATATTTTTACTGTATAAAGGAAAAATATGATTATCTAATTTCAATGAAGGAAGAAGGGGTTTTCCATGCATAAAGATATGAATTATGGTAGCGATTTTAAATATATTCCAGCAACATCAATTTGGAGTGGAGATGGTGTAGAAGTATTGCCTGATATATACCAGCATACAATTCAAATTGTTAATATCGTACTCTACGGTGAACCTCATAAGAAAGAGTTCGTATTAGTTGATGCAGGCATGCCAAAAAGTGCAAAGGAAATTATTTCAATAGCAGAGAAGAGGTTTGGATCAAATAGTCGACCGAATGCATTAATTTTGACGCACGGGCACTTTGATCATGTTGGGGCGATAATTGATTTAATTGAACATTGGGGTATGCCAGTTTATGCTCATTCTTTAGAATTACCTTATTTAACGGATATAAAAAATTATCCTAAACCTGATTCTGCTGTAAATGGTGGCTTACTAGCAAAAGTGTCATCAATTTTCCCGAATGAAGCTATTAACTTAGGAAACAACGTTGAGTCGCTCCCGTCCAATGGGAGTATTCCATATATGGATGGTTTTCGTTGGATTCATACTCCTGGCCATACGCCAGGGCATATATCTTTATTTCGCGAAGAGGATCGAGCGTTAATTGTTGGAGATGCCTTTGTTACGGTTAAACAAGAGTCGCTTTACAAAGTGTTGCTACAAAAAAAAGAAATTAGTGGACCGCCACGATATTTCACGACGGATTGGCAGGCTGCTTGGGATTCCGTAAAAAAATTAGAGGCACTAAAACCTTCAGTTGCTATTACAGGACATGGATTACCAATGAAAGGGGAGGAGCTTACTAGAAATTTGCATAAATTAGCGACTGACTTTGAGCAGATTGCTTTACCTAATCACAGTAAATTCATGAATTAAATACATTGATGTTTGGCGATTTTCCTTCATAAATGTGAAAAGCTGTAGCAAACAAATTTGCTACAGCCTGAATTGGTTCACGCCCTTTGATGGCGCAATATCATTTATTCTATCATAAAAAACGTTATTGTGATGTATTTTGTTTTTTACAAAATTTCGATATTGTCTGTAAATAATTAATAAACCTATTGACAAAAAAAAAAAATATCGTTATATTCAAATTACTCAACGTTGAATATAAAAAGGTGATTATTATGACAAGGTTATTAGTTCTTGCTATGCTGGGGTTAAAACCAATGACTGGGTATGATATTAAAGTGATGCTTGAATTAAATGACGCTGAACAATGGGGTGGTGTGCTAATCGGCTCTATATACAATGCTTTAAAGAAGCTTGAAAAGGATGGCTATATAGAGGTGGCTAGTATTGAATCCACAGGTCATAGACAAAAGGCGATTTATCAAATTACTGAAAAGGGAAGAGCGCATGAGCAAGAATTGATTATCGAGGCTCTTGAAAAATCTTCTGTAGTTTATCCGACAACTTTGTATTCTGGTGTATCGTTTGCATTTAAACTGCCAAATGCTAAGGCTGTGGAAGCATTAGAAAAGCAGAAAAAATTTTTAGAACATGAAGAAAAAGTTATAAACGCTGGTTATGAGGCTAAACTGTCTGCAATGCAAGGAGAAATGCCAGCATTAACTCAACTAGCATTTGATAATATGCTAGAAATTGTTAAAGTGCAATCAAAATTTGTACATCAAGCTATTGAAATTATGAAAAAAAATAACTCTCTCGAATGAGGGAGTTAAAAAATAGCTATATGTTCAACGTTGAATATACAATGTTAATCAAGGGGAGAAAATATGAGAAAGCTAATTAGTGCTAGTCAATTAACGAAAAGTTATAAGACTAAGTGTGTCGTTGATCATATAAATGTTGACATTAAAGAAGGTGAAGTAGTTGCCTTAATTGGCTCGAATGGCGCTGGGAAAACAACAACTATCGGTATGCTCCTTGGCATTATTCCTCAAGACAGTGGAACAATTGAATACTGGACAACTGATTACAAAAAAGAAATGGGTACGCAGCTACAATCAACACCTTTTTTCGAAGGTTATTCTGTAGAGGATAATGTGAAATTATTTGGGGCATTCTATGGACTTCCGCTGACAAATAAAAAAGTTGAAGAAAAACTTGCCGCCTTTGATTTATTACAGGTAAAAAAAACGCCTGCTCTCAAATTGTCAATAGGACAGCAAAAACGCTTAGCAATTATCGTGACAACTTTGCATAATCCTAAACTAGTAATTTTGGATGAACCATCTGCAGGATTAGATCCAAGGGGGCAAAAGGAAATTCAACAGATCATTAAACGTTTAAAAGATAGTGGAGTGGCCGTGCTATTTTCTTCCCACGATATGTTGGAGGTAATGAATGTGGCTGACAGAATTTTGATCATGCATCACGGGAAAATAATTGCAAATGGTTCACCTGATAGTTTAATGGCACAATATCAAATTCAAAATTTAGAAGAATTATTTTTTGAATTAACGAAGTGAGGAGTGAGAAAATGAGGACTGTTTTCTTATTAAATTTAAAATCCAGTATAAAGGATATGTATTTACTATTTTGGTCAATATTAATGCCATTTGCAGCTATTGTTTCGTTAAGGCTATTTTTGCCGAGCTATTCAGGAAATTATGTAGAAGGAATCATTGCCGTAAGTGTATTTTTTTATGCATTTATGACCACTGCTTTTATTGCGTTATCACAAAGAAAACGAGGCGTTTATAATTTACTTCACGCTACACCAATGCCATTATGGAAATATATCGTCAGTATTTCTAGTTCATGGGCTGTAGTAGCGATTATCCTATCTTATATAGTTCTTTTATTTTCTATCGTTATCAATCAACTAAATTTTTCTTTTAATGTCCTCTTATATATGACACCAATTATTCTAATAGCTTCGTTAAGTTTTGTATTTTTAAGCTTTTTTATTTCAAGTCTTGTGAAAAATGAAGGTCATTTAAGTATGACGGCAAATGTACTGATGATACCAATGTTACTTTGTAGTAATGCATTTTTTACAATGGAAAAGGCACCAAACCTGATTCAATATATTAGTCTAGTTAATCCATTTGAATGGTTTTTGAATGGAATTAAAGCCGCGTTTCTAAATAATCTTAGTATATGGGGAGAATCATTACTCCTTTTATTGGGATGCCTAGCTTTGACACTTATCATTTCGTTAAAAATATTCAAGTATAGTGACCAATAATTGCGAAAAAAATGAAATGACCAGAACACCAATTTGAGTCTTGTCATTTAGACAGTGGGGAGCGTCAAAGTGTAGTTATTATATCTTTGCTTGAAATTATGGAACTGGCTGGAAGGGATATAAAAGCTGAAAATGGAATAAATCATTGGGGAGGGTGATTGGATGAGTGAAACGTTAATTAGAATAGGAACTACGTATATTCCAGTCAGCAATGTAGAGCAATCATGTGAGTGGTATGTAAGTAAATTGGGTGCAAAATGTAATTATCAAGATAGTGATAAGGCTATTCTTAATTTTGCCAATCAAAGTTTTTTTCTTGTTAGATCAATGAACAATCAAAGCTCAAATTTCATTGATTGCTATGGTAAAGAACATTTTTCGATTACCTTTGAGGTTGATGGATTAAGTGCATTAGAGACTATTCATAAAATTTTTAGAGATAAAGGAATTAATGTTGGAGAAGTTGAAAATAGGGGGCATGCGGGTAGAAATTTTGTTTTTTACGATTTAGACGGAAATAAATTTGATGTGTGGAGTGAGCTGAGTCCTACATTTAAAGAGAAATATAAGGGTGAAGAGTAAACCAATTTTGAAATAGAAGTAATATTTATTCCGATTTCACTAAATTTCCCAGAAAATTATTTTGAAGTCGGTGAATTATATAGAAGGAGAGACGAAATTTTATCTGATATGATCGAATGGAAATACTCTAGAAATTGTCAATTAACTATATAGAAACACTATTTCTTGAACAGAAAATTTAGAGAGGGCCACTTAATCTTATAAGTGACCCTTAGTAACAAAGCTTCGGAGGTGTAAGACTAAACCAATCTTACATTACTAAGATATGATACGATGTTATTCTTGCATAGTTAATTGCCTGAGAAATAGTTTAACTTCTTTCAGCGGGTCGCTGAAAGAAGTTAAAGCCTCCGGCGGATGTCACGGAATCGGAAAGGAGTTCTTTGTGCAAGCACAAAACCGATTCCGGACGCAATTATGCCGAGGCATAATTGATAATATTAGTAGGTTATTTTAAAGGCATAAAAGCTGCGGGATTTAATTGTTCAGATTCTATCACGATACCAGTTAATCCTTTATCCGTTTTAGTTTCATGCCATTCATCCTTTTCCCAAAAAACTGCGTCTCCAGGTTGGACTTGATAATATTGCTCCTGTTCATTTCTTACATATCCTTTGCCTTCTAAAATTAAGAGTAGCTGGGGAACCACCGCTTGATGATAGCCAATAACACCGTTTTCTTCTAAATACATGCACCCGATACTAGCTGATGCTTCCGTGTTAATAATGCGAGACATAATAAAGTTTGACTCAAACTGTGTTATATTTTTACCATTCTCTTTAGACAATTGATAAAGTTTCATGTAATTCCTCCAAACTTAAATAATTTTTTTACAGCATGAACGTAATGAATCGTTTCAAAAGCTGTTAGATAATCTTTTCGATTGTTAAAATAAAGTTCATTAATTTTATCTGGTGACAGATGTTCATAAATAAGCAGGCCTGAGTTTTCTAACATTTTTTCCATTTCTTTATAAGTAAAACACGATTTCATCGGTTCACCACTTGCTGCAGCCATTTTCACCATGTTATCTACTCGGTTTGAAATTCCTTGTTCTTTAAATAGTTTTTCATCTGCATAGTCCAACACTATCGAACTTCCTGTTGGTGCATTGGCAAACAAATGATCAATTAAACTTGAAGTTTCAACTTTCGTTAAATAATAGGAAACACCTAGTAAACTAAAGTAAGTTTTTTTAATGTCAAGCCGCTATCCATTAGATTTTGATATGAAAACTTTTTTGTGAAAGCCATCGAAACGAAATGTACATTACTTGGAAGCTTTAAATTAACTTCAGCTAATCTTCTCTTTTTAAATTCCTGTGTTGCAGGGTGATCAATTTCAAAGATTTCCAAAATGTTTTCAAGTTCCGGGTGTCTTAAGCTAAATGTATCTAACCCTGCTCCGAGTACGACGTATTGCTGTAAACCTAGCAAAACTTCATTCAGTAAAACTTTTTCATAATATGCTGCACGTGCCAAGGTGGTAGGGGAGAGTTGAGTTTGCACAATCCATTTTAATAGCTCTTCAGTTTGTCCATTTAGTTTTACTGCGATTTCTTTGTTAAAAAACTGGATACCTTGAACCATATTTGTTTGAATGTCATGGAACTCATTTTGTGTGATTATCGCTTTTGCTAGATAGTCATCAAAAATTTTAGGGGTATCGAATTGACTATGATATGCTCTACTAAAAGCTGAGATTAATGAAGTTAAACTAGATTCACCTTTGTTCATGCAAATACACTCCTTCAAAAAAAATAGGATTCCCCTGGCCAGGAGAATCCTAATGTACAAATAAATTCTGTAAAAGTAATTTATTTCATAAATAACTTTTTTTGTCAAGTTATAAGTACCAAAAAGCAACTAGATATTGAAATCTCCTTAATCAAATTTTTGGATAAATATTTTACCGTTCGGTTGAATTTCTGCATAGAAAACTTCTTCGATTGATTGTATATTTGCCTTTTTTAATTCGTTATCTAACCATTCTTTACTTTTTCCAACTTCTAATAAATTTCGTTTCATTAGCTTCCCATCAGTGATGATTTCAATAGGGATAAAAGCCGGAGATGAAGGATAGATGTTTAAATCAATCTTTTGGGTGCTTTGAAATTCAGGCTTTTTCAGAATACTAAGCATGCCATTCGGTTCTAAAATAGCATAGTCAATTTCTGTAATTGAAAAAACTTGATATTGTCTAATCATCATTGTTAGATCATCAATATTAATTTTAGTGTTTGCTAAAGCTTTTCTATCTATTTTTCCTTTTTTAATAACGATTGTCGGTTGTCCATCAAGTAATGTTCTTGCTTTTCCGGATTTTAGTGCGATGTAACTAATTAAAGTAGTAAGCACACACCAAACAATTAAGCTTACTAAAAATTTTGTGTATACAATTGTTTTTAAAACTACCATATTGGCTGCCATTGAGCCAATTGTAATACCAGTTACGTAGTTAAAGAAGGTTAAGTGACTAAGTTGTTTTTTACCTAAAAACCTCGTAAGTGTCAGAAGAACAAAAAAACTAATAATCGTTTGAACAACTACTTGTAAATAACTTGTGTACAAATTCTCCCACTCCTTATCTAACCCCTAGAATACCCAATGAATTTTTAAAAGATACTACAATAACAGCGCAGAATCCGAATTGATTAGTTTAACTAAGTTTTATAAAAATAAACTGAATCAGACAGAACATTATTAGAAGAAACGTATACCATGTAATAAGTTGATCTTCGTTCCGCCTGAACGCCCCCCAGGAAAGTGCCCAGGCGAAACGGAAATCAACCCTACATTATGATGAAGATCTAAATTGCAATGAAATCATTATTATCAATAATGGAAAAAATAGTCGGTTCTTTGGTAATATAAGTATTATTTGGTTAAAAGGAGAGTTTTTATGGATTCTAGAGTTCCTATTCAAGTTCGAAAAATTCTAAATGAATATATAACCCTATTTCAAAATAAAATACCGAATACGCTTGAAGGGTTCTATTTACATGGCTCAATTGCTCTTAACGCTTACATAAACGGATCTAGTGATATCGATTTTATTGCAGTTGTCAATAGACCATTAACTGATGAAGATGTGGGAGTAATATCCGCTCTTCACAAAGAATTAAATCGAAAATACAAGGATACAGGGATGGATGGATGTTATTTACTTGTTGAGGATATTGGAAAGAAACAGTGTGAGGTAAATGGTTGCTTAAACGTCAACGAAGGCAAAGCAAATTGGGGTAATGATAATATTAACCCAATTACTTGGTGGATTTTAAAAAACAAAGGGATTACCATTTTAGGGGCAGATGTAGCTACATATAACTTCAGTGTAGATGAAAGAGTGCTTGATGATTATGTTTTAGAAAATATGAACAGTTATTGGTCAAGTAGATTGAAAAAAATTAAAAAATATAAAGCATTTTTGATACCAAATAAATTAGTTGATTTAGAAGTAGAGTGGTCAATAACAGGGATTTTACGGCAATTTTACACACTGCAAGAACACGATATTGTTTCAAAAGTAGATGCTTGTAAATATGCATTACATCATTTACCCGAAGAATTTCACAATATTATTACCGAAGCCATCAGTATTCGAGAAGGTTCCAATATACGCTATTGTAATTCAAAAAAACAACGCATTGATGCCACTATTCAATGTATGGATTATATACTTAAAGATTGTAATAGTATTAAAAATTAGTGAATTGTTTCATTTCATCTGCTACCGTTTATGGGAAAATATGATAGAATTAATTAGTCTTAAATGACAATTTCATTTAGGGGGTAGATATTATGATTAAAAACTATGTTAGCGTGATAAACAAAAAGGGGAAACCGTCTAACTAAAATATTATATAGCGTTTCTTCAAATTGAAGGGGGAAAATTATTTGAATCAAGCATTACTTATTATTGATGCTCAGCAAGACTTAATGGATGGCAGCGAGAAAGAAAGTGCTGTTTTTAATAAGGAAAAGCTTATTAAAAATATTAATTTAGTCATTGGCAAAGCAAGGAAATCCAATATTCCAGTGGTGTTTGTAAGGGATCTCGATGTTGCTGAAGGTAAAGGGGAAGGGTTCTATATTCATAATGGCATTAATGTACCTAATGAAGCTAAGATTTTCGATAAAAAAGCATCGAATTGTTTCCATGGGACTGAACTGCTAAATCATTTACAATCTCAAGAGATTAAACATGTTGTTGTGATGGGATGTTCAACGCAACACTGTATCGATAGTGCAGTAAGAACAGCAACTATTAATGGTTTGGATGTCACGTTAGTTGGTGATGGTCATTCAACAGCGGACAGTGATGTTTTAAGTGCAGAACAAATTATCAAGCATCATAATCATACACTTCATGGTCATTATAATGTCGAACATTTTTCTATTGTTAGAAATTCTGAAGAAGACTTGTACCAACCTACACATGATACGTATAGATAAAAAAATGTTAAAGGGCTTAATATGATGAGTGTCTTTTACTTTTGGTGGCATTCTTTATAAGGTGGCTACTGAATAAACTGAACCATATCAAATGGCGAAATAGTATTTTTTTGGTTCACTACATTAAAAACAGGTGATGAAAATATTCTCATTTTCATCACCTGTTTTATCAACTTGAACCAGAACTGGATTTACGAACAGGTCACAATGAAAAGCCACCCTCTAATTTGGACAAGGCTTCATCTAGCAATCGAGCAAAATCAATTTCAGGATTTTCCGCATAGTAAAACATCATTGAAATGTTCACACCAGTTACGGCCCCAACAAAAGTACGTACTTCTAAATCATCAGACTTTCTACCGATACGTTCCGCTACCATTTCTGCAATCATCTGCATCGTTTGTGTCAGGTTATTCAAGGCTGCCCCTCGCAGCTCTGGGACAGTTACGATGAGCATGTTTCGTTCACGAACAGTAGCTAGCTCATCGACAGATATATTGCTCATTGCTGAGATTACTGCATTGCGAAAAGCCTGTAGAGTAGTTATATTTGCTGGCTGCTCTTCAAATGAGGCAATTAGTAAAGGGTCATAGTTGTCAGTGAGCAGTACATCCTCTTTTGCTGGGAAATAGCGGAAAAAAGTGCTGGGAGAGATCTCTGCAGCCTCGGCAATTTGCTCTACTGTCGTTGAATGATAGCCAATTTCGCGAAAAAGTCTAAGCGCATGCATTTGAATCGCTGCCATAGTTTTTGCTTTTTTTCGTTCTCGTAATCCAATAACCCGTTCGTTATTTGCTTTCATTTTCTTCACTTCCCACTGGTATTTTGCTTAAACTCCAATTTTTTGTTTTCACTTACTCTAAGTTTTAAAAAAGCCAATGTTAATACGATTCCAAGAGTGGCAACGCCCCCGCACACATACAGTATGACGTCCATTCCGTAAATGAAAGCGGAATGAACAGATTTAAGCAGTTGTGTGGAGTTCAATTGACTTGCAGCTTGAGTACCTGCCGTTATGCTTCTTTGCACAGACTTTGCAACACTACTTGGAAATTCATTCAAATCCAGTTTATCACGATATTTACTGCTAAGTATAGTACCTAAGATCGCTACACCCATCGTCCCTCCAATATTACGCATTGCCATAATTAGCGCTGAACCTACACCACTCCGTTCTGCTGTAAGTGCCGACATGGCCACGTCCATCGATGCTGGAAGCACAAATCCGATACCAAGCCCAACAATAGTTATCCATAAAGAAGTATATCCATAGCCATTGCCGATATTTGTATTAGCTCCGAACATAAAAGCAAGAGCTAGTAGCAAGAAACCAAGCGCAATGGTTATTTTTCCGCCGATTCGTCGCTGGAGTTTATCAGATATTTGTGATCCAACTAGAAGGCCGCCTACAAGAGGTAATAAACGCAGACCCGCACCTAATGCATCTGCTCCTTTAACTGCCTGAAAATATTGCGGCATCACGAACAATAAGCCGAACATGAGAAAAGAAACTATTGTAGCCATAATTGAACCCCAGGTGAAGCTTGAAGATCGAAATAAGAAAGGATCAACAAGCGGATGTTTAGTGCGTTGTTCCCAAAATACAAAAACTACAAGAAGCAGTACCCCAATAACGATTGTAGCAACTGCTGTAATGTCATCCCAACCTTTCTCTCCAACTTCGATTACCCCGTAGGTTATACCGACTAAACCAAGGCTTGATGATAAAACACCAATGAAATCTACTCTTGGCTTTACAACACTTTGTGATTCAGGGAGTAATACAAAGACAGCGAATAAAGCTATAAGAATAAGCGGAACATTGATAAAAAACACTGAACCCCACGAATAGTTGTTAAGGAGCCATCCACCTACGATTGGGCCCAGTGGAATGCCAATTGCATTAGACATCACCCAAATGCCAATCGCCTTAGGCCGTTCATCTTCTGTAAATAATACTGGAATAATAGACATGGATAGCGGAACAAGAAATGCTGCACCAAGACCAAGAAATACACGACCAACAATTAATTCCACTGCTGTACTGGCATAGGCACATGCTAAAGAAGCAACGCCAAACAAAATCAATCCGAAAATAAGTACTTTTTTGCGTCCAAATCGGTCGCCAAGCAGTCCGGCAGGAAGGAGAGCTGCAGCGAAGACAAGCGTATAGGCATCCGCAAACCATTGAAGATCTCTATTGGTAGCATGTAAATCGATTGCAAGAGTAGGGAGTGCTAAATTGAGAATTGTTAGATCTAAACCGACCGCAAGCAGACCGATTGCAAGAGCAATCTGGACCAACCATCTGTGATTTCCTTGAGTGTTCAAAAATATTTACCACCTTTCAAAGTTTTGTAGAGTAACACAAGGTAATTAATGACAGTATATGCTGATTGAGAGTTAATGTCAAATGACAGTTACTATCACTTTATTGAACATTCAGTTATATGTTGATTGGATTATTTGTAATGTCTACATATAATTTGCAAATTATATTCAATGTGTTTAATATGTATTAAACGCACTAAACTAAAAGAGGTGTACTATGAAAAACATACTATTAAACGACGAGCAAAAGGTATTAATAGAGGATTTTGGAACTTATATTGAGTCAACAGGTGGTGCAAGGTCACTAGGTAAGATATGGGGATATTTGTTGATATCAGGTGCTCCCAAATCACTTGACGACATGGTGAATGACCTGCAAATAAGCAAAGGTATGGCATCATTGTCCGTTCGACAAGGTGTTCAGATTTCTTTATTTCGTAAAGTAGGGATTCCTGGTAGCAAGCGAGATTTTTATAAGTTGCATTCAGACGCATGGACATCAACTTTGCATACGAGCATTGCCCAAGGTGCGATGATAGCACAATATTTGCGTAGAGCAAAAAATTTAGTTCTTGAGGAGCAAGCTGTATTAACAATCGATGAAAGTATCGAGTTTTTTGAATTTGTGATCCAACAGACAGAGCAAATTTTAGTTCAGTGGGAAAAGAGAAAGGGTAGTAATACAAAGTAGGGGGAGACTTTATGCCAAAAGTTAATGCGAACAGTATCACAATCCATTACAAAATTAAAGGTCAAGGAACGCCCATATTATTTTTACACGGCAGCGGAGCATCATGGAAAATGTGGGAGCCTCAATTTAAAGCATTTTCCTCACACTATCAAATGCTTATGCCTGATTATAGAGGACATGGTGATACGACAAAGGAATTCCCGAATAATAAATATGATCATCATATTATTGTGGAGGATATAAAATGTTTTTTAGACGTACTTGAAATTAGCAAAATTCATGTCGTCGGTGTGTCTCAGGGCGGTCAATTGGCTACTTTGCTTGCAATAAAATATCCCACATACGTAGATAAACTCGTAGTCTCTAATAGTTATAGTGAGATGCCCACAATCGCGGCGAGCTGGGTACTGTCGATCTCAAATTTTATATTTAGTCTACTTCCATACAGTATAATTATTAATATTATGATGAAATTTTATAAGGAGGATCCTTATACTCAACGGATATTAAGAGAGTCTTTTTCGATTGATAAGAAGATGCTGCTTGCAATGAAAAGAGCACCATTTCCAACTCATACTGATCAATTGCATCAGATAAAGTCACCTACGCTTGTAATGGGTGGCGAAGGAAAAGTTATTACGGGAGTTGATGAAGGGAAAGGATCTCGAACTATTTTTAACCATATTCAAAATGCAAAACTAGCATTATTCAAAGATGCATTCGATCCATTAAGTACGATGCGCCGAGATATTTTTAATGAAATGATTATCGATTTCCTAGAGGATAAGCCTTTGAAGCAATATAAGGATGTAACTATTATTAGTAAATAAATTGTAAATGGAAAGGTGAGATAGTATGACTATATATATTGCATTACTTAGAGGAATTAATGTAGGCGGGCACAATAAAATCATCATGGCAGAATTAAGAAGTTCCCTTGAACAACTAGGATTACAAAATGTTAAGACATATATACAAAGTGGAAACATCCTTTTTGAATCAGGCGAAACTGAGGAGATTTTGCAAAAGAAAATTCAGGATAAAATTAAAGCGGATTATGGGATATCCAGTTTTGTTGTCATTAGGACATCAGAAGAATTACAGCAAATTGTAAGTCAATCTCCCTTTTCAGATCAGAAGATTTCAGAAGCGGATAATTCATGTAAAGGAGAATGTCTGCATGTTGCTTTGTTGCCGGCAGCTCCTTCTAAGGTCAATCGTGACAAGTTTTTAGCTTATACAAATGAAAGAGAACTCAGTATCATAAATGGAAGAGATGTGCATCTTTTATTCTATGACAGCATTCGAAACTCCAAACTTGGTAATAATCTGAAAAAGCTTGAGATTCCAGCAACTGTACGTAATTGGAAAACTCTCATGAAGCTTTCAAGTATGGTCGAAGAATTGAAATATAAAAAAAGTAAATAATAATAAAGTTCCATTAATCAAAAGAATTATTCAGGACTTGCAAATAAAGGATTTACATACAATGGCTACATGAACAATTTTTCGCAACTTTTAGAGCATCTTATATTTAATTCGATTTTGTTTATTAAAAGGCTGGAGGTTCAAGGTAAATGAGTTTAAACGCATTATTACTTGGTGTTGTAGCTGGTGTCTTAACTTTTATAGTTGCAGGAGAAATAACACCATTAATTATAACAAATACTTTTTTAGGATTTATTACTGGTAAATTAACTGATAAAAATAATCAGGATCGCAAATAATAAAATATTCGATTTTCAAAAATACAGTCGTAAAGATACGGCTATTTCAATACGTATGTCGTAGTAAAACAAATATACATTCATGATTTGTTCAGAATTTGTTGAGAATGATGTGGTAACCTAATAATGTCATGGTTAGCAAATGAACACGCATAAACAAAAAGTCAAGGTCACAAATTTTTTTGTGAGCTTGGCTTTTTTGTTTTGGTGAATAGAGCTTTATAAAAAGTACATCAGGTACTCATTTAAGCCTGGTATTTAAATAATTCCTCCAAATATAACGAGCATGGTGTTCGGCTCCCGCCCGCGGAAATCAGCGTCCAATATGATTAGTTATTCTAAAACCACTAAAGTTCCTCTAAGGATTATTCGAGACAGCCATATTACAATTAATAAATTTGTAAGGAATGAGTAAGAAAAAAGAGATGATCGATTTATACAATTAAAGTACAAAATGAGAGAGGGGAATTTTGGGGTGACTGCACAGGATATTAAAAAAGAGACTTACATTTTTGAATATCATCTCGTATAAAAAATAATATGGACGAACAAGAAATTCGAATTTATGACATGACAGTTACTCTGCAAAAGATTTTGGCGATAAAAAGCACAGCTCTTTAGTGTAGTATTTCTTAAATTTGATGAATGGAGAGAGATTCATGCTTAAACTGATAGAACTGGGATGGAAAAAACATAATTTAACTAAATATTTAATAGGAATAACCATTTGTATTGTAGCAAATTACTTTGCTTCCGGAACTCTTCCATATGTTTTTAAAATTGAGAATGGGCTGTTGTTTACTGAGTATTTAGGACTAATGCCATTAATGAATATTCTTATTAAAACAACATTTATAATTATTTTAGCTATTATTTTATTACGTTTAGTAATTAATGAATACAAGAATCATAATAGGTTACCAATACTCAACATAATGAGTATTGGTTATATGATCATGCAATAGAATGACAAATCGAAGAGGAGAGATGACGCTATGTTACAGCTACTAAAGCTGGAAATGAAGAAGTTTAACTTAGGTTGGTATGTAAAAGGTGCGATTATCGCCAACATCATTATAACAGCAATAGTGTGTATCGTTATTTTTATTGCACAGAGAGAAGGGGATATACCCATTTCAACGTATCAAGATGTTTATGTACTGATTGGCGCAAGCGTGAGGGCAACATTTATTGTGTTTGCCTCGGTATTGATTGCGAAACTAATCATTGAAGAATATAAAAACAAAACAATTTTGATTTTGTTCTCTTATCCTGTTAGTCGAAAGAAAATAATTGCTAGTAAACTAATCCTGATAGCTTTTTTGACGTTAATCACAATGATGTTGTCTAATATGGTTGTTGCTGGTCTGTTTTCAATAATTAATATTTATTTTCCTATTGTTCCATTTGCATTAACTGCAAATCAGTTCATAGGAGAGGTCATAAACATGGTTCCTTTTGCTATTGTCTCCTCAGGAATAAGCTTAATTCCATTGTATTTTGGGATGCGTAACCATTCTGTTCCGGCCACTATTGGTTCCTCTCTCCTCGTGGTGGCAATTGCTTGTTCTTATAACCCAGCAATCTCATTGGTGACCTTTATTCCACTTCAATTAGGGCTTGCAGCAGTTGGAGTGGTCATTGCGTACCTAGGTATTCATAATATTGAAAACGAGGATGCGATGTAACTTGGAGTAAGGTGAAACGATCAGGAAGGCTAGCGAAAACCTAATTAAGACCCGGATTTCTTATGTCAATAAGATAAACTTATGAAATCTAATAAAAAAACATGAATTTTCATTATGTTTTATGTTTGATAACGTAAAAGAAAGGAGGCGGAAAGATGAGAATTTTTGATGCACACTTTCACATTATTGATTTTGATTTTCCTATTACTGAAAACCAAGGATATGTACCACCTAGCTATGTTGTAGAAGATTACCAAAAAGAAACAGCGACTTTTAATATTGTAGGTGGTGCAATTGTCTCGGGTTCTTTCCAAGGTTTTGACCAAGATTATTTAGTCAATGCTTTAGAGAAAATGGGCTCTGCATTTTGTGGTGTTACGCAACTACCATTTTCGGTGACAGATGATGAGATTATTGATTTACATAAAAAAGGTATGCGCGCACTACGATTCAATGTGAAGCGTGGCGGCTCCGAAGATTTATCTAAACTCGATTACTTTGCGAGACGTGTTTATGATTTAGTTGGCTGGCATAGTGAACTATATATAGACGCAAAAGATTTGCCTGAAATTGCCTCAACGATTGAAAAATTACCGGCCATTTCAATTGATCATTTAGGGTTATCTGAGGAAGGCTTACCTCATTTGTTGCAACTCGTAGATCAAGGTGTACGAGTAAAAGCGACAGGTTTTGGTCGTGTGGAGCTCAATGTAGAACATGCTTTGAAATCCATTTATGCTGTCAATCCCGACGCGCTAATGTTCGGCACAGACTTGCCGTCAACACGGGCAAAAAGACCTTTTGCTTATGCAGATATTGAACTGATTCAAGGATTGTTTGATTCAATTTCTGCGGAAAAAATTCTTTATCAAAACGCGATGAATTTTTATTTTAAGTGAGTTTTTTGGTAGAAGAACTGTTTATTAGAAATAGCCAATTGCCCTTCACATCAAATGTGGAGGGTTTTTATTATGCGCTGCGAGAGCAATCGAAGCTACATGATTCAGGATTTGTTCAGAAATTGTTAAGAATAATGTGGTAACCTATCATTGTCAAGGTAAACAAACGAACACGCATAAAAAATGATCAGATAAACAATTAATTTTGAGTCTGATCATTTTTTATTTCGTAAATGTTGTGACTTACCTAATTTTGAAATAAGGATAGCTATTTTTGATTTAAGAAGCTGCTAAAACCAAAACGAAAGAACTAGGTGTGTCTCTCCCAAACCATATTGAAAAAGGCGAAAAATTCGCAAATTTAGATGATGAAACTAATAAAGAGGCAACAAAATTAATTGAGAAAGCAAAAATACAAATGGAGGAACTAGGAGTTGATTTCCCTACAGAAAAGTTTAATCAATTAGTTGATTAAAATGATTCGAGGAGGGGATAAACTTTAAACAATACAGCGGTAACCACCAATTTTATTAGACAAAATATCGAAGTGTACCACGGTCAATAAAACGGTCCTAAAAACCCTTAAGCTTTTAGGACCCCTTATTACTCCTTTTTAGGTTAAACCTTTAATATATTTCGTAACATTCCCTAAACAACAACTACCTTGAGGATTGTTTACCTCACAGCCACAACGATTTTCTTTTATATTTTCACGAATATGTTGTAAGGGGCTAGGAGTGAGTTCATTTTCAACATAGTGTTTAATTTTCTCTTTAGTCCAACCAAAACAATAACAAACCGGTGTACTAAATGAGTCATTCTTTTGATGTACATCTACCTTTATATCAGATAGAAGGTACTCCTTATTACACGAATCAAAATAAATGACATGACAATCTTTAGTAGCACAAAAATAGTGATTTTCCATAGCATTTATAGATCCTAATACAGATGGTTTCATCATGGATTTAATTGTTATTAACTCAAACTTCGCACCAATATAAATCGGCTTAATCATTGAGCTTGTTTGGTTCTTTACAATTTCAATAGGAT
>NZ_LIYL01000062.1:0-9326 GCF_001278875.1 Lysinibacillus sp. FJAT-14222
GATAATAAATTAGTTTGATCAGCTATTTTCGTTACAATATCAATAATGCCTTGAACTTCCTTTGTTATTTTTAATAACTCTTTTATATCATTGGAAATTATTTTGACTGCCTTATGAACCTTCTTCATATTACTATTCTGTTTACTTATTTGAAATTTCCCATTTTCTGCTCTCTCCTCCGCTAAAGCAGATAACTCTTTTCCAGCATTTACGGTTTCCACCATTTCTGTGCAATGAATATGTAATTCTCGAAATGCTGCATTCGTTTGTTCTGAAATTGCTGCTAAATTTTCAGTTGAATTCACAACTTGAATTTTAGTTTTTTCTACCTGTTTATTTGATTTTTCTTTAATTCTACTTATCTCTTTATCATATTCTTCAAGAACTATTTGTTGCTCTAAGTTAAATAATTTTGAGAGTGCTTTTACACTAGAATAATAAAGTTCTTTTTCAGAAAGATTCTTTTCAATAATCTCAATAATCGTTATAAATATATTTTGAAAAGCACATAAATACCATTTTGTCTGTAGACCAATTTTTACATGTATTTGTGCTATTCTAGTTCTTTTTAAAAATATTCATCATCGATTATTCCCGAAAACATTTCTAAAATATGTAATTTCAAAGTTTTCTTCAAGGCTGCAACTGAACTATTATTATTAATTAGTGTCAGTAGGGATTCTTCCAATTCTAGATTCTTGTAAAAACAATGAATTAGCGGGATAGAGAATAAATGCCAAAATCGAGATTTAAGAGATTACGTGCCAGACTTTGCTTCTGTCTGCCGCGGACGTATTTTTTTCTTTTGGGCGAATAGGATTCGATTCTTCTCCTTTTAATTTCACATTCTCGATGCAAGTTGACAATTTTTTTGCATCTAATTCACCTGTTTCCTTTTGATTTTTCACTTTCAAAAGAAAATCAGCCATTTCTTGTGCCCATTCTTGCTTCGTTAGTTCAAATATACCGTGCAATTCACGAAGAAGATGCACATTGCACAAAACATGTTGGCACTTGTCGTACTTTTTTCGAGCTAACAGGTTCACTTTCTAAATGATGATTGACAACACTAGCACACTTTCACAGGATGAATAATCACACGATCTGGATGTTCCACTTGGCAAAGTGTATGACATTTATGATCAGGTTGATGGCCCTTTTTCATAAGCTTTTAAAATAACTGATTTGTTGATCATACACGTCAACTTCCGTAAGTTGATATATTTAACATTAGGAAGTTAAGGAATTAAACTGCAAAATAAAAATATTAAACAGCTAAATCATAGGGGTGACTGAGTAATTACTAATGTTTTTTATAAATTTTCTTGTTTGATCTTGCTTTAGTTTCATGTGAGGATAATTCTTTTCGGAAACCTAGTTAAATGTCATTCGCATTTTCGTAACATATTCAATAAATTATCTAATTCTTGACTTATTCGAATAACTTCCAAGGAAGTGAGCATATAATGTTTTGTTAATTGAATCATTTCTGCTCTCTTATTTTCTACTAGGTATCTTAGTGTTATACAATTCATTTCTACATTCATTAGACAATCCACCTTTATCTCTTTTTGAAATTTACTTATATCTTCTCACGGTTTATTTTTTCTTCCTTAGCAACCCAAACAATCCAATAAAAATAACCAGCAGTCCTATTATGATAAAACCGATTGTTTTGATAAAGTCATGTGTTTGGGATTGTTTGATACTTTCTGTATGAGCTTGTGTATCATTTTGAGGTATTTCTTCTTTTATCCTCTCACCATAAATGAGTAAACGGTATTTACTTGACGTGTAAGGTTCACATGTGAGTAATGTAGCCTTATCCTTTCCCTTCACAATCGCGAGTTTATCCACTTGGTTAGGATAAATGACTTCGCTTCCCGTTACTTCATATGTTAATTCTTTTCCTAAAATACGAATATAGAATTTGTCACCATTTTCAAGTTGATCGAGATACCGGAACATCTTGGCACCATGATAACCACGATGTCCCGCTAATACAGTATGCGAATCCGGTCCACCGATAGGAAAGGAAGTTCCACCAATTTGACCAACACCCATGCTTAGATGCTTCTCGTTTGCACCTAAGTAGATGGGAAGTTCTTCATTGATTTTCGGAATGCTAACGGTACCAAGTACATCATCTTCTTTTATCATATTGACAAGCATTGTATTTTTCTTGTCGCTACTGCTAAAAGGATCTGCCGTAGGAATGGCTAACCCTTTTAATGATTCGTTATAAGCTGCCATTACTTGAAACTTTTTACGTATGTCCACATCTGCTAATTTCCCCATCTGTTTTTCATAATCTGTAATGACTACTTCATACATACGATGATTGATGTAATTTGAAACAGTTGGGTATAGAAATACTCCTAATCCAAAAACAAATAATATCGTACTGAATAATCCCCTTTTCATACATTCAGTACACATCCTTACCGTTTTCTGCTTCAAATTCTTTTAAATATATCTCTTTTAACATCGTAGATGTACTGCATTTCCAATATTTATTAAAAGGGTACTCAATTTGTTTTGCTTCATCCATTTTCTCACTCCCATTTTAATAACTGCGAAATGGATATCCCTTATTTATCCATTTCATCCTTAATATTTTTTCTCTTTCTCTTTTTCCCAGAATCTATTAGGTGCTACTTTTAATTCCCACTCTTTAAATCGATTTGGGTATGCTGCATTTAACATTTGATACGGACTATCATTCTTCGGACATACCCCACCTAGCTTATTCTTCACCAGCCAATTTAAATCATACTTCTCTAGTAATTGAAACTCTGTTAAACTTTCTTTTTCTTCAATAATCTTTTTTAACATTTCCAAACTCTTTTCATATGTCCAAAATCATCTAGGAATATGCTTCAACTCCCATGGTTCAAATCGATTCGAATAAGCTGCGTTTAACATTTCATATGGACTACCACGATAAATCAGCATCACACTAGTTAATTTAAATTTTTTGATGTGATTCTAGTTCCACTTTTCTATAATATCCTCATCGCTCCACTTTAAAACATCCTCAATTAAATATCTTGTTATCCTCCTTTTTAATTTTCTGTCTACATCCCAGTTCCATGTACCAGGAGGAAATCCTTTGTCTTCTTCCATCCAATATTTCTTGATATATTCCTTCTATTATTATTGTCAATCAACGTTCACTCTCTTTCTAAAACTTCTCCCAATCCTTATTTAAATAAAAAACATCGACGATTATCTATTAACCCCAAAGCTCACATTTCTATATGTTTGACAATTTAACTCGTTTGCTTTTTCTTTCTAACTTTCGTGAAATTTAGGAGTATTACTGCTATTACAATAGCGCTTATTGAGGCAATAACCTTCCAATCTTCTAACATAGATGGCGCTAAAGCGATCGCTTTTTCTTTTTCTTTCAGTTCGTAAGGAATGCGGTGCCCTCTTACTAATAACCTATGCGTATTCACTCCATAAGGCGTACAAGTAAGTAGTGTGGCATAATCTTGATTATTTACAGGGAGTAAATCCTCTGTTTCACTTGGTAATACAACTTTAATCTGATCAACTTGATAGGCAAGGACTTTACCTAAGGAATGAATATAGAACACATCAGATTCCTTCATTTTATCTAAATCTGTAAACAATAATGCCGAAGGCAAACCTCGATGTCCTGTTAATACGGTATGTGTTCCTTTTCCTCCTACTGGCAAAGAAGACTTGTCCAAGTGACCTACCCCCCGACCTAAAACTTCTTCAGAAGTTCCTGGATAAATAGGGAGTTTCACCTTAACTTTTGGGATTTCCACATACCCCATAACATCCCCGATGTTAAGGGCATCGTCATAAGATTTCCCATCACGTTTTTCTTTTTCTGCGAATGGATCTGAAAATGTTTGATTCGAATTTTGAACTTGTTTATTGTACGCATCCGCTTCTTTTTCCCGACGTTCTAGCTCTTTCTTTTGCAATGATTTTACTGTTTTATCATACGAACTAACCTGAGAATAATGCGTTCTCGTAGCCAGCCAGTTACTTATGGTAGGATATAAGAAAATACCAAGTCCTAATAAAAAAATACATCCAAAAATAATCTTCCGTTTCATAGTGACCCCTTTACCATGTACTGACATACAGAAAAGAGGAGAAATGAATGGCTCTCCTCTTTTCACATGTAACTACTATAAGTATAACTATATAAATAATTAGTTATTTACTGTTTTTCTTCGGAAGAAAACAAATGTCGCTGCAGCCATTAGTACAATACCTACTATAGAGAATAGTATTGTTCCCATACCGCCTGTTGAAGGAAGGTACCAGCCGCTCTTATTATTTTTTACATCTAATTCAATTTTTTGATGATCTGCATTAATTGTTACATCAATTGGGTCTCTTAATTGTTGATAAGAAGCTGTTGTACCATCATCTTTTATATAAGTCGGTGCTTTTGTCTCAACGATTTGGTAATCTCCGTAAGGGATATTGTTCCATGTGATCAAACCATTTACGTCTGATACACCTTTTACTGGTTGCCCTCCTAATACTACGACTTTACCGTTATCGCGTAATTCAAATTCTGCACCTGCTAATGTTTTTCCGTCTGCACCATCCACTTTTGTTAATTGAATGCTTCCTGCTGTTGGTGTTACAATAACTGGATTTGTTTCCTTATTACCTGTTATGTCGTTTTTGTTTGTAAAATCAATTGCTGCTGTATTTGGAATTTCTGTTCCTGCCGCTGTTTCTTCTTTAATTTGCGACTTGATTTGCAAATGAAGTTCTTTTTTACCATCTAACTTTGAAAAATCTTTTACAGTAGCTGTTACTTTTTGACCATCTACCGTTACTTCTACAACACTTGCATCTACTGCTACGCCATCGATTGTTACAACTGGTGTACCTTGAATTGTTAATCGATCATCAAGCGTATCTGTTACTGCATAATTTTTATAATCCTTAATATCTTCTGGAATTAACGTTTTAATATCATAATTGTAATCTTTTAACGGATTAATTGGTAAAAACTCTAAATCGTTATTAATCTTTTTATCAATTGTTGGTTCTAGATAGTTTGTAATTTCTACTGGCACGACAACACCAGATTTAATCGTACCGTCTGCATTAATTGTACCGGATTCTTGAATTGAAAACGGATATTTTGTTGAATCTAAAACATATCCTGTAGGTGCTTTTATTTCTTGGAAATAGTAATCACCGTATTCTAGACCTTCTGCACGAATTTTCCCATTAGTACCTGTTGTTAAACCAGTTTTTACTGCTGTGCCATCTGCTTTAAATAAAGTGAATTCAGCACCTGCTAGATCTTTACCTTCTGCACCTTTTTTTGTTAATTCTACTGCCCCGCGTTTAATTTCGTTCTTTGGATACATGTGAACATCATAGTTTAATACGTCACCATTCTTACTTGTCATTGGAATATCGACTGTATATGTATTTGGGTTTAAATTAATATGTGGTGGACCAGAAACTTCTTTTACTTCATAACGACCTAATGGTAAATCTTTAAATACAGCTTGACCGTCTGCATCTGTTGTTACTTTAATCGGAGTTGCATTTGTTACTGGTGTTACAGATTCTTCTGCAATTTTTCCATCATTTGAAATCTTATTGAATGACATAATTTGTTTAATCTCAAACGTTACGCCTGGTAATGCCTTAGCATCTGTAGGAATGGTTTGATTTGCAGAACCATCACCTTCTGTACTTGGCGCTCCATTTTTTTCTTGTTCATACTTGTGGATTGTTAAAGTACCATTCGTTGGGGTTGCTGCCTTTGCAAACATACCCGGTAATGTTGCGAACATTACTACAAAAGCTAGTAAAAGCCTTAGCGTTTTTTTCATTTTCTTTTCCTCACCGTCTCTATAAATTTTCGAATCTATTTATTTCGACTTCTCTTGCGAAGTAATAGGAATAACGCGGTTATCATAAGTAATACACCAATTCCGTAGAATAAAGTGGTCCCAATTCCGCCTGTTTTTGGTATCTCCCATCCTATCTTCGAGTTTTTCACTGTCAGTTTTACCACTTCGCCTGATGTTGTAATATTAACGTCTATCGGATCCCTTAAAAGCATATGATCATTTGGTGCTTTCGTTTCAACAAGCTTATATGAACCTAAAGGGATATCCTTAAGTAAAAGTTTCCCGACTCCATCCGTTGTACCACTAGCTATTACTGAATACTGCGTTGAACTATCTGATTCATATTTCCGAAGTTCAAACGTTGCACCTGAGAGAACTTTTCCTGTTTGATCGTCTACTTTTGTAATTTCAAGTGATCCAGGTTGCGCTTTCATAATAACCCCTACCCGTAAGGGTTCTACAGCTAGAAGTTCATTCGTTGTCACTGCAAAGGAATTCCATGCAGCACGGTCCACTTCAGGTGTCTTTTCGTCAAAAAGTGCCGTGTCTACTGGTAAGGCTGGCGCTTTTGCCTCTACGTCAAATTGAATATCTTGTCCTTCTAACCATTGGACGCCATCATTCATGACAATCTTGAAACTATGAATATCGTTCCAATTTGTAACCGCACTTGCCAACATCCAATTTGGATCCTCTGCACCAGCTGGGTTCGGTTGTGGTGTAGAACCGACCGAATAATCTACTGTTGCGTATAAATCATCACGTTTTGGGTTTTTGGACATACTGTAGTAAACTGTGACTTGGTCTTGCCATTTCGTTCCCGCAAAACTAATAGGTCCTTTTAATGTCGTTTCAAATTTACTACCTCGTTCTGTGTTATCCGTAATTCCTAAATCCCCTACTGACGGTAATACATCTAGAAACATAAACTGCTCAATAATTTCATTCGTTGTATTAGTTAAATTGAAACGATACGTTACATCTCCATCTGGGTTTGTATATCCAAATAACGAAAACTCATCGTCTAAACTACCTTTTACTTGTTTCATAATTTGCAAGTTATCGTTCTTGACAATCGAATACTTATTAGCTGACTTGACACGAGGCTGAGTCGTATTTCCGTTTTGATTTAGATCATTCGTATCTGTTTCTAGAACTGATTTTGTATAAACATTTCCTTGAGAAGTAGGTACTTGCAGCCCCGTATTCGCTGAGAAGCCATATACTTGCAATTCTAGATTTGATAACGCTGTTCGTGTTACATCCACATCAAAGTTTGCCGTTATTTTTTCACCAGGTAATAAACGTTGATTATCCCAAGTGAATTTGATTTGTTGTTGACCGTTAACCTCACCGATTACTTGATATGTCGGATTCACTGAATTATTGCTGTACAACATATTTGGTTGGTCCAATATGTTGATCCCTTTTGGTAATAACGCAACGAGTTCCAGCGGTCCTGTAATATTCGCTTGTGATGCAGCATTATTTTGGAACTGAATTTGGATACGGTTGTTCCCGCGTTGTACGTTTGAGCCTGTTGTTAACGGCTTACCTCCACTATCTACAAACTGAATAGAAGATTGGACAAGCGGATCCTCACTTGAATTCTGAACAATATTGACATGGCGATTCCCCATAGGTGATGAATCATCAATAGGTTCACGCTCTATTTTTGTACCATCATTTAACTCAAAATAATTCTTTACACTATTGGCTGTCTGTCCTACAGCACCTTTTACTACATTATAAAAAGAATTAACGGTGCCATACATTTTACCTGAAGCATTTCTATAAATGACACGAAAAGCTTCGACATGACCATCCTTACCAAATTGAGTTACATCCAATTTACCTGTGTTTGTACCAACTTGATTTGAAATTGGGAATTGAATAGGATACTCTGATTTCCATACACCGTTTATTTTTAATTGGACAAATGTATCTGGTATTTGTGTAAGTGGTCTTTTTGCAACTGATGTATTATAGAACTCATAAGGTTTCACCAAAAGAAGTTCTGTTAAATCTAATTTACTGTCAATGGTATATTCCATCGTATAGGTTTTATATCCTGAATCTATTATTTGTTGATAAGGATACTGGCTATTGTTATTTTGCCAAGCTCCTGAATTGATTCGATAGTTCATCCCATAAGGGCCTATAACCGAAGGACTAAAAAAACGTAAATATGCCTCATCCGTAACAGTTGGTATATAATTTAAATTATTATTATCATTATTTATCTTCCCACTACTACCATCCAAAGGCCCTCTATGCACCCCATAGTAATACTGACCATTAACATCCGGCGTGGGTCCTCCACCACTTGCAATCATTATATCGCTACTTCCTGATGTACTAATATTGGATATGTTTCCAATCCTATAGGGCTGATAAGTAGCTGTTGCCGTATTTGTTATAGTTGAGAAATCTGGGATACTAGAATCAAATTTCAAATTAATCTTTAACTCTTTTGTAAATAAATTCCCATTAATACTTACTAGTTCTTGTTCAGCAAAAGTTGGTGCATCGAATTCCCAAGTTACTGTGTTATTTGAGGAATTATATACACCCGTAAACCCTGAGTCTTGTAAAGTAGAATCAAAAACGAGCCCTGCAGGTATTTGATCGACAATGCGGATTTTACCATTTTCTTGAATATAGCTCAGTCCTGCATCTGTTTTAGGGATGCTGGCTTTAATCGTCCAACCACCTAAGTCCCCTTGAACCGGAGCGTCAGTACTCAAAGTCCAGCTATTATTACTGTACTTTTTTGTACTAGTATAGGTTTTAGAGATACCCACTGCTCCATTTGAAATGACCATTGTCGTTTTTTTACCGGAGTCCAAAGCTTCCGCATACTGATCTACTTTAATACTCGCATTAGATTCGAGATTCCTGATATTTTTATCTTTATCGCTAACAGGCGTTTTTCCTAGTTCAGGAATTACTTGAATAATGGTTTTATAGACTTGTCCAGATACCAATTCTGGGAAATTGTAAGTTAAAGTACCATTCTGTGCATTATAGATTGGACTCACACCATCAATCGTTAATGTTTCATTCGGAACACCGTTTTGAATTTGCGGGTAAATTATAGGAACCTCTGGATGCTTCGGTAAGTTGACAACCATTTGGCCATTCGTCAAAGTTGTCTGGGAGCCTGTTACTTTTACATTCAACTCATAATTGGCTGTTTTTCCAGAAAGCACTTCTTGTTGTAAAGAGTTTAAATACAACTCTAGATTTGCTGTTCCTAGTGTAGCGTTAAATGCTACCGCTGTTTTCAATGTTGTGGTAGATCCTTTTGCTGTTTCCGATGTTGTGGTAGATTCTTTCTCCGTTTCCGATGTTGCGGTAGATCCTTTTGCTGTTTCCGATGTTGTGGTAGATTCTTTCTCTGTTTCCGATGTTGCGGTAGATTCTTTTGCTGTTTCCGATGTTGTGGTA
>NZ_LIYL01000062.1:9391-18324 GCF_001278875.1 Lysinibacillus sp. FJAT-14222
CGATGTTGTGTTCTTTCTCTGTTCCCGATGTTGCGAAAGATTCTTTTGCTGTTTCCGATGTTGCGGTAGATTCTTTCTCTGTTCCCGATGTTGCGAAAGATTCTTTTGCTGTTTCCGATGTTGCGGTAGATTCTTTTGCTGTTTCCGATGTTGCGGTAGATTCTTTTGCTGTTTCCGATGTTGTGGTATTAGCACTAACAGCTCCATTTGAAATTACTTTTGTTGTTTTCTTTCCTGAATTCAACGCATCTGCATATTGGTCTACTTTCACACTCGCATCAGCTTCGAGATTTTTCTCTTTATCGCTGACAGGTGTTTTTCCTAACTCAGGAACTGCCTGAATAATCGTTTTGTAGACTTGTCCGGATTTTAATTCTTTGAAATTGTAAGTTAATGTAGCGTTTTGCGCATTATAGATTGGACTCACACCAGCGATTGTTAATGTTGCATCTGGAACACCGTTTGGAATTTGCGAGTAAGTCACGGGAACCTCAGGATGCTTCGGTAGAATCACGACGAGTTTACCATTCGTCAAAGTTGTCTGGGAGCCTGTTACTTTTACATTCAACTCAAAATCAGCTGTTTTTCCAGAAAGTACTTCTTGTTGTAGCGCTTTAAAATCCAGTTCCAAATTTGGTACTTCTGACGCGGCAGCTACTGCAGATATATCAAATTGCTGAAATGACAATAGCACCGACATCATCAGAATCAACGCTTTACTAACACATTCCCTCACCAGCAAGTATCCTCCTTTCTAACTAATTTTAGGATTTTTTTACCAACTTATAACTTTCCACCTTCCTTTATTTAACTTTTGTGATGGTACATTGTCTTCTGTCACTTAAGCTATGCTTTTGATTGTGATTCCTGCCTAATCTCACATGATTTTTATCTAGACTGTAACGAATTCACCATTCGAAAACTGTTCCCGTTAGAAAACACAGGCATCGTCCCATGTCGATTTACCATCCACCATTATCACCGAACTTGAATCCGATTGAATAATTATAGAAGCGGTCGAAGCACAGCGTCATCGCCAATAAGTTTCATCTGACACAAGCATTCATCATAAAGGTCATTAGAGATCCACTCCATAGATTTCCAATGAACCACTTAGACTTTACCAATATACAGCACTTTTATCAGTCATAAATATTTCCTTTATCAAAGGAAATATTGTTTATTTAAGTTGACTTCACAATTTTAAACCTGTCAGCATCAATGCTTTCACATATATTAAAAACAGAAAATCCCATACATTCGTTATCATATTTTCTATATTTCATCACTGAAAACTTCTTAGGAATTGTACATACTTCCATCGGGGAAAGTGAGATGGAGTTACAATATAATATTTGAACCCCTCCTTTGCCGTGTAATCGTAGATTTTGTACGGTTAAGAGAACACATAATACAGTTGGATTTTACTTATCCAGGCGTTTCCATACTCCCTAATATTTCGAAATCCTAATTTAACTACAAAAAAAGGCTAAGACTCACTTGTGATACCAGTGAATGTCTTAGCTTACAACAAAAAGAAATTATACTTAAGATTTGCCTCTACAATTCATAAAGAACACATTTACCCTCTTCTAAAGATAAGAAAAGGTTTCTACAACACTTTCATGATAAAATGCACCAGTGTAATTCTATTACAGTCTATGGAATTCTAAAGTAAATAAATTCTCAATTAATTTACATGTATCAATTACCACTATTCCTCCCCTCCTAATTACTGATTAGTTTTTTATTTCCACGACTATTGCACCTACAAAAGGAAAATCACTAGCAAGAAACCCCTTTGAAATATTTATATAACTCGCTAAAAACTAGATTTCTTTAACAGAAAAGAAACTATTTTACCCCCAAATAGTTTCTTCTCTGTTTATTCACTTTTGCGCGTTACAAAATCATGTACAGCCTTGACATGGCTGGCGTAACAATGCTGTACATAGGAATAGAAGCAACTTAATTTATAGTTACTTTCAAGGAAACACGGGGGAAGGTGAACTCCTCAATTTCGTTCCCTCTATTCCTACAGACAACAGTAGTTTATTTTTAAAATTTAATCTACCCACTATAGTTATATAAAAGTATTTCGCTTTTATATAACTCAGATTACCTAATCAACTATTACTTCATTAAACACCTTAATTATTTGCACCACTTTTCATTACTAATTTGATAATAATTTTCTACATCTTTTCTTTCCTTACTTAAAATTATTCTCCTCATCATTGATAGGTGTTGAAATAATGTTGACTGTCAAATACCTAGAATTCTGGTTAACTGTGTTCCACTTAATGTTTTATGTTTAATTATTTCATTGATAATTTTCAATCGTACTGGGTTCACCATTAATTTTAACAAATATGCATCCTCTTCATACATCACACTTTGGATATCTTGAATATGTACTTATCATTCTCCCTTACTTATATTAGCTTACGTAGCATATCTATCAAAATACATTACATATACAAGGGATTCGGCAGAAACCAAAATGAGAATCATTACAATTACCCATAATATGCTCATTCATAAGATTTCTTTTTCTTCTTTCTACCTTAGGGAGGCAATGTATTAATTGACAGCACCTCCTTAAACCTTCTATTATGATGATAACAAGATCTCAAAACTTATAAACCTTTTTTTCTTCTCTTAACAAAGGAAAAAATATTGTCATATTATATCGAAATACTAGACATATTACGACAATATTTTTTGATATGATTGGCTATTAATCATAAATTTTACCTAAAGGAAGAAATAGAACAAACAAGCAGTAGTAATCGTACCATATCCTAAGAAAAGGGAATTTATAGAAATTAAAACCTTTTGGGACATTTATTTATGAGAGCTGTAAGGACAAACTTAGTATATAATCAGAACTGTTTTTAATAATTTTCTACTTGAAATCATTACTCTTTTCACAAAAAATTTATGTATAAAAAAAATAATTCCTCTTTATTTGTTCAAAAGGTAGACAGATTTTTTATGATGGAGAGTCAATGGGAACTAATAATATTGTTATATATCAAAAAGGGGAATTCCTATGAAACAAAATATTATAACTAAAAGGCAGTTTTTAACATTGGAATATTTAGAAAAAACAACCGGATGGATTAGCTCTGAAGAACTAGGAATCTACATTGGATGTTCATATAAAACTATTCTAAATGAGATTAAAATTATAAAAAAAAACTACCTAAAAATTGGATTTTACATATAAAAAAGGGATATGGTATGAAATTAATTCATCCCAAATATGAAACAGTTGCTAGCATATTTACCCATGATCATAATGATTTAACTTTTCAGCTAATAAATTTATTGGTTGAAAACAGAGGTTATTCTATGGAAGAAATCGGGGAATTGTTATATATAAATCGTAACATGACTGTTGAATTACTCAGGAAAGTGGAACAGATGATTAAACCATTTTTTTTAACTTTAAAAAGTAGGCCCTATTATATTGAGGGAAATGAAGGAAGCGTTCGCTTATTATTATTCGAAATGTTATTTTCAACAAATGATAATTCTTATTTTCAGAGTTTCGCAAAATATCAGGAGATACCGCTAAAGATCAAGATTTATTTAGAGGTAACACACGGAATAACCATTACTCATTTTGGTATGAATATATTTTTAAACTTTATAAAGATTTGTATTTCACGGAGTCAGAAAGGATTTGAAGTGGGAGAACTTCCCTTTGGTATTGAAGAGAAATTAATACAGCAAGGGTATTTTAAAGAGTTTAATAATTTGTTTTTATTATTGGAAGAAATGTTAGACTATGAAATTCCTATAAAAGAACGAGTATGCATTTATTTAGCATTAATACTTTCAGAATTGGAGTATATAAATTCCATTGAATTAGCTCTTGAAAAGTATTCAAAAGTTGACGTTGTAACGGCACTAGAACTATTTGCTGCAGACAAAGATTTTAAGTATTTACATGTTCCTCAAAACGAATGTAAGGAGTTTCTTGAATTTTTACATTTTCTTAAAGAGTATTTAGATTATGATTTTCTATATGATAAAACCTTTGTCATTAAAACGTTTAGTCTTTATTGTATTGCAAAAGTAAGAAGTGTTTTGCCAGAGCTTCAATACTCTCCAAAAAAAACTGTACTAACAGAGATTACTAATGGATATCCTATATTTTCGAAAGAAATAGCAATAATCAGAAAGGATTGGGAGGAGAAAATGGCTTTTAAATGCAATAATAAAGTCTCAATGTTTTTTGCTTTATTATTGTTACAATACATTACTGCAGAAAAAAAATTGCAACCGAATGTTTTATATGTTACATCCCGCTCTCAAATTATCAGTGATTTTACTTTGAATAACTTGAATATACGTTTCGAGGGGAAAGCAAACCTGAAAATGAAACCTGTTTGGGAATTACATGAATCTACTATGATATTTAAAAATATAGATTTAATTATAACAGATACTGTTTTACCATTACTGTTAAAAGATATTCCCATCATCTTAATTGATAATAACCCTTCAAATAAAGAGCTTTTAGAAATTAAATATGCTTTAAATCAATGTATGAAAACAAAGATGGACTGTTTTCTTTTCAGTAAAGATATAATTTCATCGTAATCACCTATATAGAACTATATCATAATGACCTTTCGAAAAAAACAAAAATCGTCAGGTCTTTTTGGCGTATCTGAATGTGAAGTGGTGAGGGATATCCTTCACCACTTCACATTCATAAAAATATAAATTATTCTTTAAATAATGTTGACTAATCGTAAGAAGAGTCTGGGACAAAACCCTCCTCTGAAAACTAATAAGAACCACCTCTAATAATATAAAGTACATCACATACCAAATCTCAGAAAGAAAGGTTCTTACGTTCAAATTATAAAATGAATCAACTATTTTACCTTTAGATTTAGAGGTAATCGACTTTTAATACTTAATAGAATTTAAAAAATCATAATTAGTTACTATGATTATTAGCAATTCATAAGTTTTTCAGTACCCTTACGAAATAAGGGGTGTCTAGCTTATCACCCCCGAATTTTCTGATCATAAAATTGCAGCGCCTTTAAAAAATAGTATTCGGATGATGTGGCTTGTACAAGGATATGAACCAACCTATTGCACAATTAATCGTTCCATATCCAATCGGAAGTAAAAGAATTAATTCGCCAATGTTTTGTCCAATTCCGCTGCCAGCTTGTGCAAAAAAAGTTCATTAATCAAGAAGCAATTTTTATTGATGAATAACAAAAATACATCCCGCAATGATGTTTTTAATAAAATATTAACCCATCAACTTGGCCGCAATCGTTTTAGCTTTGACATCGTCCTTGGTGCCGTGGATCAACATGCGACCGTCACGGAAAAGAACAATTCGGTGGCCACTAAAATTGCATGCCAAAAGGTGCATATTACAAATGAGTCCGGTTACGATTGGATGAATGACTTCGGCAATCTGCCTTAATTCCACTTTCCGATCTTGAGACCATGTCAATTGGACAGTATCCCGACCACATAAGACTGCCGTTCTTGTCTGACTTTCCATAGATAAAAATGGATATATTGCATCTTTCGAACAGCTCAGACAATCAGAACGCCGAAGCGATGTTACATCTATCGCGGCCTGATCGCCAGTCCAAAGATCAAAAGATTTCAAGTTGGAATCCACTTCTTCACCGACAAGATATTTGAATACATTCGTTACTTGATGAGCTGCAACCACCTGGATGATCGGACTGATAACTCCTGCTGTATCGCATGTAAGTGTTTGTGACGGAAGTGTGTCCAACAAACAATGAAGACAAGGACGCTCCCCTAATCCAATTGGATAAGTCAATCCATAACTGGCAACAACCGCTCCCATAAAAAATGGAATGCTCAGCTTCCTTGATGCATCATTCATTAACAGTCTCGTTTCTATATTATCTGTTGCATCTACAATCAACGTTTTTCCGCTGACAAGATCTTCGGCATTTTTTGCTGTGACATCAGCCACAATTGTTTCTACATCAACCGTGCTGTTAATTTCACTTAGCCGCTTCTTGGCAGCAACAGCCTTAGGGAGCTGGTCTATTACATCTTTTTCAATATAAAGCTGCTGCCGCTGCAAATTGCTCCAGTCAAGAATATCCCTGTCAACAATCGTAAGCTTCCCAACACCCGCGCGTACAAGCATCTCTGCACTTGCCGAGCCAAGCGCCCCTGCCCCAATGATTAAAATGTGAGCCTGGCCAATTTCCTTTTGGCCTTTTTCTCCAATCGGTTCAAATAATTCCTGCCTTGAATAGCGGCTGTTCACGACGGGAGCACCCCTTCAAGAGGACTGCTTGCCACAGCATAATCTCTTTCCTCGATCCGGCCAGCTTCAAAACCCAAGCGGCCGGCTTCAATGGCTAGCTTCATCGCTTTAGCCATTTTTATAGGATCATTCGCCCCAGACACGGCGGTGTTCAATAGAACGGCATCAGCTCCAAGCTCCATAGCATACGCTGCATCTTTTGGTGAACCAATGCCAGCATCGACAATAACAGGAACTGAAGATTGTTCAATAATAAATTTCAAATTAAGCGGATTTAAAATTCCTCTTCCGGAACCGATCGGTGATGCACCCGGCATGACCGCATGAACACCAAGCTCTTCCAACCTTCGTGCCAAGACAATATCGTCCGACGTATAGGTGAGCACAGTGAACCCTTCTGCCAACAGCATATCAGACGCTCTCAACGTTTCAATTGGGTCAGGTAAAAGTGTCCGATCGCAACCGATAATTTCGACCTTTATCATGTCACACAGCCCTGATGCTTTGGCTAATTTTGCCGTCCGTACCGCATCTTCAGCAGTTTTGGCTCCTGCCGTATTTGGAAGTAATGTATATTTGGATAAATCTAGCATTTCAAGAAAGTTTGGCTGCGACGGTTCAAATACGTTCATCCTTCTTACGGCAAATGTAAGAATTTCAGCATCGGACACATGGACTGCTTCCTTTTGTATTTCAAAAGACGGATACTTTCCTGTCCCCAGTAAAAGTCTTGATTGAAAAGTTTGATCTCCTATTTTTAACATGTTCATCCTCCTCCTACAAAATGGATCATCTCCACTTGGTCACGTTCGCGAATGGGGCGATCATATTGATCTTTTTGAACAATCTCCTTATTTACTTCAACAATCACGATCCGCTTGGAAAGCTCGAAATGCTCAAGTAATTGCTGAACGGTTGAAGCATCTTTGGGTAGCTTATAAACTTTACCGTTTAATGTAATATTTATCAAAATTTAACTCCTCTCAACCTTTTGATAAGCAATAGCTTGTCGACAAGCCTCGTAATATTCCTTTGTAGCCGATACCGGATCATCACTTTCAAAGATTGTTGACATGACAGCTATTCCATTTACTCCGATATCGTGCAGCATGTCGATATGTTCAGTTTTGATTCCTCCGATTGCATACAAATCAACTGTCACTTTTTTCGAGATTTCTTGAAGTTCAGAAAGCCCGCGGGGTTCTACACCCCTTTTGCAGTTCGTTTCAAATACATGTCCATATAGCAGCCAATTGGCTCCAGCATACGAAGCGCGTTCAGCCTCTATAGCGGAATGTACTGATTTTCCCGCGAGTAACTGTGGAAAATTGTCTTTCGCTTGCGAAATGGAAAGCCCGTGGCCTGGAAGCTGCACCCGTTGAATATTCGAGGCAACAGCCACATCCACCCTGTCATTCACAATTAATTTATCCTTACTGACTTTTGCTTCAGTCAATGCCGTAATCAACTCTATGTATTCATTTACTGTTTTCGTCCGTTCTCTGATAATGAAATAATCTACAAACGGTTCTGTATCAATCATGATTTTAGTTAAATGATCCACCTTGAACCGATCATTCGTCACGGCTATCAGCTTCAATCACATTCCCCCTATTGAAAACACATAAAAAAATCGAGTAGGAGGCTAATCATTATTTGATTAGCCGACTCACACCACCATACTTACAGTCCCGTATATGGCGGTTCAATCTCTTAAGTATCGGAGCTCATAAAGTTGGCTTAGGTCTTTCAATCCCCACTTTGTGAGCTTTTCATTTGTTAAAGCTCCGATGTATGATCTCGCTTCTCGATAGTCGCCAATATCCTTTCCTTGAATTTGCTGTTTTCATCGCATCATCATGGTCGATTCCATACTGACGTAGTTTCGTGTACCTTGTTTTTGGTTGCTTCCATCGTTTCTAAATCAGTTGACGCAAACGATGATTTAACCAAGCTTGTATTTCTTTTATAGCCACCCTCTTTACCGGTTGCGATTGGTAACGATTCTATCGATTACATTGATACCATCTTGTTTTTTCATCTCAATGTCTACATCCCTACACGCTCTTATATACACTCACACCTCCAGATTATTCCTTTATAAGCAACTCTCTTTCGGTCTTTACCTCAGTGCTTTCTTTGTTTCGACGAGATGTCTTCACCTCCTTGTTCTTTCAAGATTTAAGATTGTTCGGTCCTTCACTCTCGTTAGAGAACTACTATGACATTTGCAGACTTCTCTTATGGACTTTCACCACCGAATTGTTGAACATGCCGGGCGCGCAAAAAAACCACTTTCCTAAGCGAGGAAAGTGGTACTTTAAATAAAATATAAAGTAACATAACACTTCCCTACGCAGGCTCAAACCTGATCAGGTTATAAGGGTATCAGAGTACACTCTTCTCTCAGTCCTTTAAAAGGATTCCCCTAGTGATTTCGCATTTTTAAATTTTCTGAGTATAAGTATCGTAACATAGAAACTAAAATTATGGAAGTATGTGGAACATTCAAACTTCCAAGAAACCGGTTATTTACATTTAGCGGAATATTATTTACTCAAACTTCGCACCAATATAAATCGGCTTAATCATTGAGCTTGTTTGGTTCTTTACAATTTCAATAGGATTCTTG
>NZ_LIYL01000004.1:0-18173 GCF_001278875.1 Lysinibacillus sp. FJAT-14222
CGCTTCGTGCGGGGTCTCGTCTGTCTCGCTTTCCCGCAGGAGTCGAGCGATGCTTCTCCAAACAACGCAATGTATCATACTATTATTTTAGTCACGCTTTCCTTTATAATAAAAGAATTAATGTACAGGTGGTGTCCCCGATAATTTCAAATCAAGAAACCCTTCATTTAAGTCCATACATGGCGATCTACGATATTGTTGTGCCAAAAGATAATATGCTTCGCCAAATCAATGAACTTGTTGATTTTTCATTCATTTTAGAAGAGTTAAAAACAAAATATTGTTTAGACAATGGACGTAATGCTATTCCTCCAATTCGCATGTTTAAGTACTTATTATTAAAAGCGATTTATGATGTATCAGACGTCGACCTAGTAGAACGCTCAAAGTATGATATGTCATTCAAATATTTCTTGGATATGGCGCCAGAAGATCCGGTCATTGATCCAAGTTCGCTTACAAAATTCCGTCGGCTTCGTCTCCAAGACGTAAGCTTATTAGACATGCTCATTGGGAAAACAGTTGAGATCGCATTGGAGAAAAAAATCATCAACAGTCAAACGATTATTGTGGATGCCACACATACAAAAGCACGTTACAACCAAAAATCACCGAAAGAATTTTTACAAGAGAAATCAAAAAACGTTCGAAAAGCTGTCTATAAAATAAACGAATCGATGAAAAATAAATTCCCCGCAAAGACCACTTCTAACGAAGTAAAGGATGAATTAGCTTACTGTAAGGAAATCATTTCAGTCATTGAAAAGGAACCACAAATTGCACAAATACCAGCTGTCAAAGAAAAACTGAATGTCTTAAAAGAAGTCGTAGAAGATTTCCAAGAACATCTAAATTACTCTTCTGATGCGGATGCGCGAAAAGGGCATAAGACGGCGGAATCTTCTTTCTTCGGGTACAAGACACATATCGCACTGAGTGATGAACGTATTATTACAGCGGCTGTCATTACAACAGGTGAAAAAAGCGATGGGAAATATCTTCAAGAATTAATTGAAAAAAGCACACAAGCAGGTATGAAAATTAATACAGTTATTGGAGACACAGCTTACTCTGAAAAGGGAAATATCGAATATACAAAAGAAGAGAAAATCGCACTTGTGGCAAAGTTGAATCCTATTCTTACACAAGGACCACGAAAAGAAGAAGACAAGTTTGAGTTTAATAAAGATGCTGGAATGTTTATTTGTAAAGCCGGTCATCTCGCGACAAAAAAAGCACGTACAGGTAAAAAAGGAACGAGTAAGAGTCAAAGTCAGACATATTATTTTGATATTGAAAAATGCAAAGTATGTCCAATGAGAGAGGGCTGTTATAAAGAAGGAGCAAAAAGTAAAACATATTCTGTCACAATTAAGTCGGATACACATGCCGAACAAGAGGCATTTCAAAATACGGAAGCATTTAAGCAATTAGCCGCAAATCGCTACAAAGTAGAAGCGAAGAATAGTGAATTAAAAAACGGACACGGGTACGATACGGCATCGACTGCGGGTCTATTTGGCATGGAAATTCAAGGTGCTACAACGATATTCGCCGTCAATTTGAAACGGATATTAAAGCTACTAAACGAAAATGAATAAGGAATAGAGACAGAAATAAGGCACTTCCTGTTCAAAATGAACTGCTCCCTGTCAAGTAGACAGTGGAAATAATAAAAATGCTTTAAGCGGCTTGAGTCCTGAATTCTAAAGGACTCAAGCCGTTTAATGTTTCTTGATAACGTTCGTTGTTATAGAATTCGATGTACGTATCAATGGCGTGTTTTAATGCCTCAAACGTCTCAAACTTATGTAAATAATACTTTTCTACTTTCAGTGTCCCCCAAAACGCTTCAATTGGCCCATTATCGATGCAACGGCCGACTCTCGACATACTATGTGTTAGGTTTGCCTTCTTCATAATTCGCTTAAATTCTTTAGATGTATATTGATACCCACGATCACTATGTAAAAGCGGAAACTCATCTTTTGACAGTTGACGAATAGCTGGTCTTACCGTCTCAAAAACAAGGTCATTATTGTTTGAATGACCTAATACGTAACTCACAATGGACTTATCATAAAGATCGATAATCGCACTTAAATAAGCCTTCTTACCGTTACCATACTTGAACTCTGTCACATCTGTACACCATTTCTGATTCGGCTTTTCGGCTGTAAACATACGTGCTAACACGTTTTCTGCTACGTAATCCGGTTTCACCTTTCGGTACTTTTTCGGACGACGGCGAATCACCGCCTCTAAACCACAAATTTGCATTAGACGATAAATACGCTTCTTATTCACTTTCGCTAAGTTTTCTTTTTCACGTTGGCGGTTAATAGTCATTGCGATACGGCGGTAGCCATAAATGCCATCTAATTGTGTATATAAGTGTTGGATAGACGCCATTAGCTGTTGGTTCTCCAATTCCCGTGCTGAGGGTTGACGATTGAGCCATTTGTAATAAGCTGCACGGGATACCTTGGCGATTTTACATAATAAAATAATCGATAAGTTTTCATGCTTCGCTAGCTCTTGGATCGCGAAATAAAGGCTTTGAATGCGAACTTTACTTAACGATACCTCCTTTCGATTTCCTCTAACTTTTTTAGTAGTAAATTTTCTGCACGTAATCGTTCATTTTCGCGCTCCATCTGTTGAATTTTTAAGCGTAATTCATCTTCTGGTGTGCGTTCTTCTGCTGGTTTTGTACGACCTCGTTGATCTTGAAGGGCCTTTTCCCCATCTTGTTCAAACTTACGTACCCATTGATACACCTGTTGATAAGATACCTCATATTGTGCTGCTGTCTCTTGAAAATTCTTCGCGTTTGCTAGGCAGGCTTTGACGATTTCAATGCGTTCTACTACGGTTGTTTTTCTTCCTTTAGTCATAGTTTGGCTCATTCCTTTACCCGAATCTTTTAATTCACTATGACTAGTATAGGTTTTTAACCATGATTTGAACAACGACCAACTGCTAATTTCATATGTTGAGAGGATTTCGTACATTGAATACTTTTTTGTTAAGTAGTCTGCTACTGCTCGTTCTTTTAGTTCTTTGGAGTAAAACTTATTTTTCTTAGCTGGCGTTAATGCTTCAATTCCCCCGGTTTTAAATTTAGTACGCCAGCTTTTAAATGTGTAAGTCGAAATAGCGTACTTTTCACAAATTTCTCGAATAGAATAAAGCTCTTCCTCTACATATTGAAGAGCTAACAATTTCATTTCAGGTGTTATTAATTGTTTCGTCATAAAAAACTCCCCATTTAATAAACAGATTTTATTTTTTAATCTGTCTACCTAATGGGGAGCATATCAAAATTGAACAAGAAGTGCCTTATTATTATCTGAAAAAGGTTCGCTTTTATGAAAACGTAAGTTTTTCAGTGCCCTCCATGAATCCCACCGTCTTTTTCAGAGGAAACATTAAGTCAATTCAATCACATACAACGGATTTACAACATACACGAATGTTTAAGAAAACAGTACGTGATTTATACGATTTATCAAACGGCAGAACGGTTGGACAGCTTGCGCTAGTCTACTCGGTATTGCCGTTTTTGAATTTCGAGACAAATATCGTTTGTCACAATCCTGATGAAACGGATCCTGATCGTTTACAACCGATGAATATTGAAAGTTTAGCGGAGTTACTAGGATATGCGAATGCTGCAAAGCTGAAATTGACGATGAATCGCGTGAAAATTGACGGAAAAGTTGTATTTGGATTCTTCGAAAACACGAATGACCGACGTCAAAAAGGAATCACAGTAAACCCACGCGTAGTATTTGGCGGAAATGGTGAGCAGTTACAAGCAATAAGAACACAATTTAATCGATTTGGAGGAGTTTAAGAATGAAGCTAAAACAAACAATTACGCAGATTGACGTCGCAGAATATGATGTTCAAATCGAAATCTCAGACGGGAGCATTTATGCCGAAAATTTTACTCAGAGCAATGCAGTTTATCCGGCATTTAAGACGCTCATTCGTGTGCTGCAACCTTTTAAGGACGTAGCTTTACACGTTCAAACGAATAGCCAGCCACTCGCTGACGAATACAATGCAACTCAGCAGAATCCTAACGCAGCTTTATTGAATCACTTGAAGATGGTAATTGCGCGACAAAATCTCGATGTCACGATCGAGTACGTAGCGTAAATATAAACACTTGAAATGAAAAGGAGCAGATATGAAATGACATTAGAATACCTTCAATTAATCGCAAAACTAGCTTACATCGAAACAAGACTTGCGCTTGCTATGGAAGTAGGTGAGCGCCATGTGTAAAGAACTTACTTGCCGAATCTGTAACGAGACAAAAGTAATTGAGCTATTCCGCCGTGATGCGAAAAGTAAAACAGGACATCAGAATATCTGTAACGAGTGTAGGAAGCAGCACAGAAGGGAGAATGGTGAATATGCTCGACAGCGTGCTTACGCATATGCCGTTAAAGCCGGACAAACTACACCGATGGTAAGCGCTGCGTATATCGAAACCATTTTGACGGAGGCATGTGTATATTGTGGTTGTGATTTTACTGACGGCAATGTAGTCGCCACTTGTGACCACGTATATCCGCAATCAAGTAGTTATGGTGGAGTTAATATTGAGGCTAATGTCTTGCCTGCGTGTAGGTCTTGTAATAGTACAAAGCATGATTTATTTGCGATAGAAGCATTCGATAAATATCCAGAGCGATTCAAACCGGAACTATTACGTCCGTTCGTACAGCGTTTTATAGGAGGTCTTATTGGTCGGAAACTGACTGACATTGAAGTTGAACAAATGATAGGTCACTTACGCGATGAAGCTGCAGAGGTTCGACGTAATGAGGCGAAACAAAAGGCGGTGCAATACGCTGTCTAATAATCGAGAAGTTGAAGCCTGGCGCTTTGGCTTGCTATCAATCGTTGCCTTGCGAGAGGTTCCGTTCCTGTCACTATTAATTTACGAAACTGACGAAAGTGGCATATCCAATTTAATTGGCGAAATCTCAAAGCCTTACGACGATGTAATCGACTTGCTAGACGATTTATATACGTATGAAATAAACGAGCTGCAGACGGATAGTCAAGAGCTGTACCGAGACTTAATGAGCGCTCAATTCCCAGTAATTTATCGGCGTGAAGTCGAAGGGACTCGCGAGCAGATTACCCGTAACGAGGAAATGTTAGTCGAATTATTCGAGTTGGACAAGCAAGACGAACAGCCAATGCCTGTTATTCCGACATGGCGATTGTGGTGTATCGACAAGCTAGAAAAAATTATTCAAATACTAAAAACAAAGGGGATAAAATCAGATGACAATTAAAGAACACGAGTTTAAATTATTACAAGATTACAGAAAAGAAGGGGCTGAAAGAGCAGCTAAACACTTGCAATATCAAACAAACTTAGAAAGTGCTCGCGCACGTTTAAGTGAGTTATAGACACAATATGAGCATACGTTTACAGATAGCGTTAAACATGGTACAGATGCGACTGCTCAACTTGATAAAATCGACGGAGATATCGCTTTACAGAAAGAGGTTGTTGCACGTCGTGAGCGTGATTTAGCGTTGGCACACGCAGCTATGCCGGAAGGTACAATTTCATCTGTAGACGTAGTAAACGAATATCAAAAAGTGTTTGTACCTAAAGTTAGATCGGAATATGAACCGATTGTCGAGGCAAAATTAAAAATGGCAAGGGACTTACTGCTAAGTTGTATTATTGATCATCGCGAAGGCGAAGATGCTTACGGATATTTACGTGAGGAGATTGCTGAAATCTCTAGAGCAAATCGATCACAAGGTAAAACGAGCGAGATTGAGGCGATTGCTCACCCGACAGGTACAGCGAAAGTTATGCGAAGTCAAGGAGCTGTAAAAGGAGTACGCGAGGTGATAAACCAAGTTAGTCTATTTACACACGGGCATAACCCGAACGATTTCGAATATATCGCAGAAGTGCCAACAAAAACAAAAGGAGCGAAATAATTATGATAAATTACAATATCGTGCGATCAGAACTAACAAAAAAATTGGCGGCAGGAACAGTTACTCGTGATGACATTTCTGCATCCATGCAAATGGCTCGCGCATTAGGTTCAGAAAGTGCTCGCGTTCTTTATGTACAAATTAAACGACAAGTTGAGGCAAATGAAGAAAAAGAATCAACGGAAATTGAGGCAGTAGACGCATAGTAATTAACGACAAACCGAATAACGCAATATTAACGCAAAGGCATGACTTAACCGTCGTGTCTTTTTTCTATTCATAAACCGCAAGGGGGATGCGAGAAATGAAAATAAATCACCGCAGACAGGAAGTAACACAAATACTAGGCGATAACGAAGTAATACTCGCTGCGGCTACGTTTGTAGTTGAAGTAGAGCGATTGCACGGTAAGGTCGCGCAATTAAAAGTTAAGCAAGCTGAGCAATTTCGTATACCACTTTTAGCTATCGCAATGAGTGGTCGGATACAAGCGAATCACGCTCGCAAACGCTTAGAGGCATTAAACGCCGCAATCGAATATGCAAATGGTGATATAAGCGCACGCAAACGATATATTGCAGCAAGCCAACAAGCCGATCGTTTAGCGGAAATAGTGGCAAAGAGAGTTGATCGCATCTAAAATGATAAATTTAACGGCCGTATTTAAGATGCGTGACCAGGGTTCGCAACAGATGCGTAAACTCACGCGGATGATGGAGGGTATGAACCGGACAAGCCGTACAACTAGCGATAGCATGTCGAGAGCGCAATCAGCGACTAATCGTCTTGGTAGTGCGGTATCATCCGCATCTAATCGAATGGGTGGATTTGCTGCGCAAGTCAGTCGTTTGCATGTTAGCTCAAACGGACTCAGCGCTTCATTCGGCGGACTACAGAGTACACTTGTCGGACTTGCTGGTGCATATCTGACAGCACAAGGGGCGGCCAAAGCGTTTGATGCGACAATTGGCGCTGCAGCGCGCTATGAGCAGTCAGAGGTCGCAGTTAAAGCAATATTTAACGATACTCAAAAATCGGATGCCTACATGAAGATGGTCGATAAAATGGCGATCGATAGTCCTTTGCTAAATTCTACGGATATGCTTGCTTCGTCAAAATCACTTGTAGCGATGACTAAAGACGTTGATGAACTTGGCAAAGCGTGGTCGATTATCGAACGTCTTATGGTTCGACCCTACGCAAGGCACAGACGGAGCAGCCTTCGCTTTGAAGGAGCTCTGGCAAGGTGATGCTATGTCGATGGTTGAGCGGTTTGGGCTTGATAGGCAAAAGCTTAATGATATTAAGAAGATGGATATTCCAAAGCAAATTTCAGAGATTAACAAGATGTTAGACGGTATGGGAATCACACAGAAAACTGTAGATAAAATGGGAGACACAACTAAAGGTTTGTGGGCACAATTGGGTGAGAAGTCCAGGACATTCTTTAAAGACATCGGCATGGAGAGTAATGGTAAACTTGCAGACTTTTTACGGCGAATGAATAAGATGTTTGACGGACTTGACACCAAAGCTATCAGCGACAAGTTAGGTGCGATGCTCGGCAAAGCAACCGATAAAGCAATTGCCTTGTATGATTTATTCGTAAAATGGCGAAAGCCAATCGCACATGCTGCAACCGCAATCGCAACGTTTGTAGCTGCATTAGCTGTGGTAGGGACAATATCGGCATTGGCTAATCCAATCTCGCTAATCGCCGCTGGTATAGCCGCAGCAGCAGTCGGACTTAAAGCACTCTACGACAATAGCCAAAGTTTCCGAGGAGCTATCGACGGCATTGTTGGTAAAGTAAAAGAGTTGTGGTCCGCATTTAAGACGGGCGGTACAGGTGGCTTAATCAGCACACTATTCCCGCCGGATATAGCAACAAAGGTGAATGCGGTAGTAGACGGTATCAAAACGAAAATCTCGACGTTAATGACAGCATTTAAAGAGGGCGGATTTAGAGGCGTTCTTGAAACGCTCATATCTCCAGAAGCAATTGACGCTATTGTATCGCGATTCTCTACGTTGAAAGAGCAGTTTATGATGGTGTTCTCAAGCATCGTTGGCTACGTAGTGCCAGTACTTCAATCGTTTTGGGCTATGGCTCAGCCGATACTTGGCGCTTTGTGGAACGCCATGAAAATGGTAGCAGATGTTGCAATGTTAGCGTGGAATAACATTCTTGCGCCAGCGATTACGTTTGTTATGACCGGGTTCCAGATGATGTGGGCGGTTGTTGGTCCAGTATTAGAGCTTATGGGCTCAGTAATCGGAGCAACTTTCGAAGTTTTACGATTAGTATGGGATACGATCATCGGTCCATTTATAGCATTCCTATCCGGAGCATTCACGCAAGCTTTCGGCATGGCTACGGAAATAGTAAAAGCATTAACTCCTGTATTTGAAACACTTGGCGGATGGATTAGTAAGGCAGCTGGTTATTTGAAAGATTTCGCTAACATTCTCGGTAAAATTAAGGTGCCAGATTGGATCGGAAGTATCGGCTCAAACGCTGTTAGTTGGGCTAAGAACCTATTACCTGGCGGCGGAGGTAAAGGCGGTAAGAAATCTCACTACAGCGGACTAGATTCCGTTCCATACGATGGCTACTCAGCGCGTCTCCATAAAGGAGAACGCGTTTTAACTGCGCGAGAAAACAAGGAATATTCGGAAGGCAAAGGCGGGAACGGTACTGGCGGAGTAATCATTTCCGGCAATTCGTTCACAGTCCGCGAAGAAGCAGACATCGAAAAGATTGCGTATAAACTAGCGAAATTAATCGAAAGGCAGGCGACGCAGGTTGGCTAAAAATCGTATTGAATTTTGGTTAAAAGATCGGCATAACGTTTATACAACGAAGGCAGGCATCGAATTTACAGCGGTGCTTGCCGTCTTTTTTATGCCTAATTGCGTAAGAACTAAATATATAAAGGAGAGACGTTATGTACGATCGATTAATCGTAGGGCAGCGCAATGTTAAGCCGTATCTAGTAAGTGATAAAGACATCGCCAGGTTACGAGAAAAATTTAACGGAAAAGAAAAGAAGGTACGGGCGGTTGTCCTTCTAGCGCAGAATAGCGGTTATATAAAGATGGAAGAAGTGGCGTTCCTATGTAAAATTACGCGCATGACATTATATCGCTGGCGTATGCAGGATAAGACGTTTCAAAAGGAGTGCGATAGGTTGCTCGATAAGGCGTTTAAACATACGAGAAATGAGTACAATAGAATAACGCGACGTCGTGTGTTTTCATTAGCGGAATTATGCGGAGGATGGTACGGGTATCGTAACTTGGAGGATATAATCTACGATTTACCGCTATTATAAAATGTTACATTTTTACTCATTTGAGAACGTTTTGGGGGCGTAAAATACCGGGCAGACGCCTTTTACGGACGCGCCCTCAAAACACTTTGGGAAGTCACATTACTTCGCTATATTGACGCAGCTTTAACGCACATATAATAGAAGGAACTCGGATTTGTGGCGATTTACATAAGTAAGATGACGTAATGTTAACGCAGATACACCGGGCAGGCGATCGGATTGGACGGGGCGGTCTGAAACTCATGGGGGTTGCATTACCGATAGAGTACACTTATGTGGTAACGAAAATGAATGCTTACAATCGTTGGTATAGCGCCATTCTTAAATTACCGTTTGACTGTTACCGTAATTATTGGTACGATAATGGTAACAATAACGAGTAAAGGCGGTAATACGATGACAACTTACGGTTATGTACGAGTATCAACAGTTGAGCAGAACGAGGCTCGTCAGCTTGCGACAATGAAGGAGCTAGGCGTTGAGCGTAAGAATGTATTCGTCGATAAAGCGTCTGGTAAGGATACGAACCGTCCGCAATATCAAGAGTTACGCAGCATTATACAAAGTGGTGACTTAATCTATATGGACGACTTAGATCGACTAGGACGCTCATATGACGATGTAATTGACGAGTGGAAGTATATCACGCGGAAGGTAGGCGCGGACATCGTTATAACGTCCAATGCAGAGCTATTCGATAGTAGACGGTTTAAGTCTATGGGTGACATCGGTAAGCTATTAGAGGATCAATTCCTATCAATGTTAGCGTATGTTGCGGAGCAAGAACGTAAGAAGAATAAGCGTCGTCAACGTGAAGGAATTGAAATCGCTAAAGCCAAAGGGAAGTTTAAAGGACGTAAAACGAAGTTAGTTGAAGGCGGAGAAGAAGAAGTCAGACGCAACGCAATCATTAAAGATTATCAAGACGGCGTTTCAATCGCTGACATTCGTAAGACTTACAAAGTTGGAACAGGAACGATTTATCGATTGCTTGAACGTGAAGGAATAAAACGATAACAAAACGATCAATGAACGAATTAAACCTCGTTTGTTGGTCGTTCTTTTTTTGCGTTGAAAGTGCGTGACCCCCAAAGCCCTCGATTCTGACAGGCGTCATCTGTTGCTCTGACATTACATACAACTTTTTTTCATTTGGGGGTTATAAAAGGGAAAATAATTAATAAGTAGAATAAATAGGTGGGAGGGGTGTAAATGTTATCCATTTTTAAGAAGAAGCCAGGCGGAATTATCCGTCATTTAGCGTTAGAGGATTTTTATAGTACGTTATCCGAGTCGGAAATTGAAGAAATTAAAGATGCTTTAGGACATCCGTATCAATTAACGACAGGTAAACCGTACAGACGTGACGATCTTGATAAAGGAGACCGAACTTATGTCGGAGATAGATGGAAATTCCTATGGTCAATGTCTCAAGGAAGTAACAGCGTTTTAAAACGAAAGTTACTTTTAGAGTCGATCAAATATACCAATAATGATGTTGATCGATACTTTTCACTTCGTGACTTAGCTGAACTAGCGTATAAAGAAGGGGATTACGTAGCATGTGAGCGTTACGCACTCGTAGTATTGCCGATGATTAAAACGATTAAAGAAGATCGCATCTTTAATGGGGCACAGGACTTATTCCCGTTTAAACGATTGGCAATTCTATATGAGAAGCAAGGACGCATACAAGCTGCAATATCCATAGCGGAAGAAGCCTTAATTTATAGTCTGAATGACGGTACGAAAGGCGGCTACGAAGGTCGCATCGAGAAATTAAAACGTAAAGCAAACAAAATGAAATAAACTAAAAACGATTGAGCTTCGGCTTGATCGTTCTTTTTTTGAGCTGTCAGACGCATCGAGAATCGTTGAATCGGATAGTTGATCGTCTCGAGTCGTTTCACATTAGTATTTTTTACGGTTTAATAATGCGAAAATACTGACGGAAAAATAACGCAACATATATAGTAGTTATTTTATCCGAAGCTGATGTTTATCTCGCTATATGTTCGGATATATTACGATATAGAGAGGTGACAACGTATGAATGATAAACGAATTTTTACAGGTAAATATGTGCAAGAAGAATTAGGAATCGACGATAAAAAGCTAAGTAAATTAGCAGATTATTTCTCGGATAGAATCGATGGATTTGCTGAATATGTAGGGAAATGGAGGAAGTACACTAAACGTGAAATCGAATTTATTCGCTATTTCTTACGCGAGAGAGAACGTTTTGACGTTGATAGCGTCGTCACAAAAGACGCCTATGATATGTACTACGAATGTAAATAATTAATATCGCTTGCAATGCGGATTTATCATCGGTTATAATCGGGAATAATTAGTAGTTACGAAGGCGGTCAATTATGCGTAATCAATGACCGTTCTAACTACGCAAATTGAACGGTTATTATTGACGAAATGATATTGCGGCGGGGGTTCGAATCCCTCCTGGGACGTCTATAACAAAATAAAGGTTGATTTTCAACCGAAAAGAAAAACACTTAAAGCCTTATGCATACTAGGTTTTGAGTGTTTTTTTATATTTTGATAAATATTGAAAATCGCAATAGAAATTCATCCTGGTCACTGGATTAATCCAGGTAGTGGTGCTTCGGGAATATTAAATGAAGTTACTGAAGCTCGTAGGGTAGCAAAACGAGTTTATGAGATATTAAAGGCTTCAAAAGTACCATGCACATACTACGAGGACAATTCATCAACAAACCAACGTCAAAATATAAATTATCTAGTTAGCCAACACAACAAGGACCGCGATGGTCTAATTGTCTCTATACACTTTAATTCTGGTGGGAATAGCTCAAAGCCGATTGGTACAGAGGTACTATATTATGACCAACAAGCATTAGCTGCGCGTATTTCGAAGGCTATTTCAGTGGCAACTGGTGGAGGGTTATTGAATAGAGGCGCAAAACAGCGATTAGATTTAGGTGTTCTCGCTAGCACGTATGAGCCAGCCATTTTAATAGAAGTATGCTTTGTAAATTCAACAGTGGACGCTGCTATTTATCGACGCGATTTCGAGAAGATATGTACGGCTATTGCAAAAGAATTAGCAGCATATTTGGGTAAAACAGTGCCTTCCACACAATCAATTGAGGAGGACAAACCAACAGAAAAGGATGATAAAATGCAATTTTCGAATGAGACTACACAAGCAGCAGTACGTGAACACATTAAACAAACGGTAGATAAAAAGCTGATTGATAAGTCATGGCTAGATAAATTTGATAATGGAACTATGACAAGTGGCGATTATGAGGGTTTGAAACTTATCATTGAACAGCGTACAAAATAAATAAGTGTAAGAAGGCTTAATTGCACAGGCAGTAAAGGATGGTATTATTCAAGCTTCACACTTGAAGGATTTACAAAGTGGTACTATGACTACTGACCGTTTAATTGGGTTGTATATTACAATTCAACAGCGGAGAGGTAAATAGTAAATAAATGAAGTAAGACCAATTATTATGGGGAATTTTCAAAAAATGCTAAGATTGAAAAATAGAATGGGAGGAAAATAAATTGATTACATTAAAACCTATGAACCAAGAAGAGTTCAAACATTATATCAGTTTTGCAATTGAAGACTATGCAAAAGACAAGATCGCTTCTGGGAATTGGAGTGAAGATGAAGCGATTGATTTGTCGAAGAAATCATTTAATCAACTGCTACCAAAAGATGAGAAGACCGAGAATAATCATTTATTCTCTATCTTTCACAATGATATTTTAGTTGGAATGATTTGGATTGCACAAAAAGACCCTACAAAACCTAATGAAGGTTTTATTTATGATTTTATGATTTTTGAACAATATCAAGGGCAGGGTTATGCTAAGAAAGCAATGAAAGAAATTGAAACTATTGCTAAAGGGTTAGGTGTAAATAAAATTGGTTTACACGTTTTTGGTCAAAATAAAATTGCACGTGGCTTATATGAAAAAATGGGTTATGAAATTACGAATATAACAATGGCTAAAACAATTTGATCATGTAACAGAAGTGCCCAGGTACTCAATTAATTTTGAGTCCTAGGCTTTTTTGTGTTTCCGTTAAAATGTCTTAAATCGATCGTTTATAAGCATTTATTGTCGAAGTATATTGAAATAATTTAGGGTTTACTAGACCCTCTCGCAAATCAATCATCCCTAATTGTCCCATTCTATTCAATAAAGGAACTAACCAACTACCACTTGGAGCACCTTGTAACACTTTAATTTGATCGGATGATAACTTTGAAACTTTACTAGCATCAATAGGTTCTTTTGCATTTTCTATTGTTTCTTGAAAAGCTTTCAAATCAGTTTTATACATATTCTCGCCAACTTGTTCAGTAAAACCTTTATATCCGTAAGCTCCTTGAAGGATAGTTAACCTTATACTCAAATCTTCCATAGAAACCATTTTTAAAATACACCTCTCTTCAATGGATTCTTGAATTATAAATGTGGAATATTTATAGTTCTTTCAATGGTGTTCCAAGGGTAATTTTGTGAAGTAGAATTAAACTTATATAATGCAGAAGTTCCACTTGAGATTTTTAAGTCTGAATTAAAAGTTACTGTATGATAAAACGCATCTATAATTCTGTCATTATTTGTATCTATAGAAGCTACATTAATTTTATAATCACGATTTTAATAAGTAATACGCTCATCATCTAACCATTGATTGTCATTTCCATAACCAACTTCCATAACTGCTACAGAAACAGTGCCTGAAACTGCATGAGAAGTTTGCTGCAAGCCAATATTCTCAGTATGTTGATTGATTGTTCCAACTTGAGATACTACTTTGTCAATATAAAGAGCTGTTAATGGTGCTGCTGGACCTCTTAGAACTGGACTATTTTTTAATTCTTCTTTAACTTTAGCAGCCTCATCTGAAGTTACCTGTGTAATAGTCCAATCAGGGTGTTCTGTTTTTAGATTTTCAATTAATGGATCTGCTTCATCGTATCTTTTTCTATTTCTGAAGCTTCAGCTGTATTTAGTCCCAACAACCCACTTGTTAAAATTCCAACAGCTAGTAAATATTTTTTCATATGTACATCTCCCTTTTGATTTTTTTGTGTTACAAGGGTATTATCGGTTAAAAATGTAAATATGTTAATAAATTTCCTTAATTTGGGCTCATCGCCAATATACGGGGATGACAAAATCAATGACCTGTTTCCAAACGTAAACGGAGGAAAAGATGGGCATCATTTCGGTAGCCAAAACCACGTCTTTTGATGAGCTTAATTTTATTATTTGTGCCTTCCATAATGCCGTTTGAGAAAGGTGAGTATATGGTATCTACCATTGCTTTCTCACGAACAATCACGGTTTTAGCTATCTTTGAAACTACACCACTTGTGTGAAATTGATAGCGTTCGAGCCAGTTTTTTAAGCGCTTTGTTGCTTGTGTATCCGTTGTAGTTTTTAACACATAACGCATGTAATTCAATGCTTGATAGATATGCTTTGTATGAAAATCTTCCCGTAGCCATTCACGCACAAAACCACGTTCTTCCTCTGTTAACTCTTCCGGTTTTCGCGCTAAACAGCGGTCGATAAATCGGGATTTGTGCTGCTTTTTTGCTTCACCTAAGTAACGTTGTCTGCGCAGCTGGGCATCGGTGAAAAATTGAATCAAATGAAAGCGGTCCAATACATGAAAGAGAAAAGATTATGCTTGTTGACATTAGGTATCTCGCCTAAAATATGGATCATAGGGGCAAGCGGAAAGGAATGAAAACTAATAAAAAAGATGTAAACAAGTACATAAAGAAAATAGTGAATAATCCCCTTTTGTTAAGCTATTCAAAACTAGGTGAAAGAGTGGAGGTATCTAAAAGGGTAACCTCATGGATACACGGGCAAGCATTACCCCCACTCGCGTTGATAGAAGGTCAAAGTGATCTTAGCAGGGATTTATTTTCTACTGCTTGATTCCCAATTTAACAGATTCAGAAGAAAGTATTAAAAAAGAGAAGAAGGCAATAGTATGTCATCAAAAATGTTTACTTTTAGTTTATACTTGAGGAGAGAGAAATAATATGAAAAAAATTGAGCGTATTCTTTCTGTAATTGTATTGCTTTTAGAAAATGAAATTCTTTCAACAGCTAAATTAGCTGAACGATTCAATGTATCTAAAAGAACAATCTTTCGTGATATTGAAACAATCGAGAATGCAGGATTTCCAATAATATCTGTTCCAGGTAGTAAAGGTGGTTTTTCTTTGCTTCCATCATTTAAACTACGAACACTAACGTATAATAATAAAGAAAAGCAAGATATTCTAACGGCGATTAATGTAAAAGATGAACTACTAGGTATAACCAATCAGCAAAGTACAATTAAAGAAAAAATAAGTTTAATGTATGAGGGAAATGATAGTCAACCTAATCAGTTTTCAGTTAAATCCCCTACTGTTCATCGACCAGAAATCGAAAAAAGTATTCAACAGAAATTGGGAACTATCGAATCATCGTTAAGAAACAATGAAAAACTTGGTATCGTCTATGTAGATAGTTATGGGAATTTCACTAAAAGAACTGTTCATCCTTATGAATTATCTTTATTAAATGGCAGTTGGTATCTTTTTGCCTTTTGCGAAACTCGAGAAGATTTTCGCTATTTCAAAATAACTAGAATACGTCAAATCGAAAATCTTAAAACTGTTTTCAAAAAAACTATAGTGACTAATAAAAAATGGTTGCAATCTGAAAATATGATAGTACAGCTTAAATTTAAACGAGAAAGTTTAGGAATGCTTTATGATTACTATTTGGAAGAAGAAATTGAAGTTCAAGAGAACCATATCATAGTTTCTTTTCATTCGCTGAATTTATTTACTATTTTGCCCCAGTTATTGGTGTTTGGAAATGATGTACAAGTTATACACCCTCCGATGTTGAGAAAACAGCATAAGTTAATAATAGAAAATTTAGCGAAAACTTATAAATGATGACATACTGCTGTCATCTTTAGAATGATAAATTAAAACTCCCAAACAAGTTGGGAGATATTCATTTTAGGAGATGACAGACATGGAATTTAAAGTTGTGCAAAAAGAAGAATTCAGAATTACAGGGTTATCAAGAAAATATCCTTTAGTAAATGATGGCGAAAATTTTAATGGTATATCTGAGATGTGGGCTAACTTATCTCAAGAGCAAATGCAGGATATTCTACGTTTTTCTAATGGTAATATAAATGGATTTTTAGGTGTATCAACTGAAAATAAGCAACCTTTTTTTCAATATACAATTGGTGTAACTACTAATGAACAAAAAAACGATCTGGTGATCGAAATTCCGGCAGCGACTTGGCTAGTATTCACTTGTTTGGGAGTATTGCCCAGTGCAATGATAAACCTCAAGGAAAAAGTTCTTAAAGAATGGTTACCTAGTTCAAAGTATAGTCAAGCTAATATTCCTAGAATAGAAATCTATTCACAAGGTGACATGAGTGCAGCGACCTACAAATCTGAGCTGTGGATTCCTGTGATAACTACTAATTAATACGAAAATTTATCTAATTTTTTGAAAGGAGTGATAAAAATGAAACCTATGGAGAATTTAGCTGTTGAAACTATTTTTAGTAATTATCCTATTGAATATCAAAAACCACTATTACAAATTAGAGAGCTTATTTTTAATATAGCAGAACAAGTTTCTCCCAATGAAACTGTTTTAGAAAGTCTTAAATGGAATCAGCCTAGCTATACTATAAAAAGTGCTTCTCCGCTCAGAATAGACTGTTTTGAAGAAGATAAGATTGCCATCTTTTTTCATTGTCAAACAACCTTAGTAGAAACATTTAGAGAGATGTTTCCAAATGTGCTTGAGTTTTCAAAAAACCGAGCCATTGTGCTAGATCCCAAAGAAGAACTACCAATTGGTGAGATCTCTGTTTGCATTCAAATGGCATTAACCTATCATAGGAAATAAACTGATAATTTCTCGTATAGTGTTCTCTGACGTGCGTGCAAATATTTTTTTGTTGGTCACAGACTTTAAAATAAAAGGAAGGTCAAACCAAGCTTTTCTTAAAAACTTAATAGTTATAAATAAGCCCTGCTAAGAAAAATCTTAGCAGGGTTTTTGGCAGGAATCTATATTATATTATGCCGTTTGGTGTCCGGAAGAATTTTTCCAACAACAATTAAATCGTGAAGGTTGCCAAGAAAACGAACCTAATAATCCGAAACCTCGCAAATATAGCGACATGAATTCCAAAAATGGTGTAAAGGCATTTAAAAAAGCAAAAGGCCTTATTTCAATGGCTTCTTAAACAATCTAATAAATCACTTGGGAAAGATATTGTTCGGTAGAAGGAGGTAAAAATTCAATGGAATTTTGGGCGATAGGTTACAAGTATAAAGAAGGTGTATATTACGATTATGCAACAGACGATTTAGCTGTTGAATTAAAGGAAACGTGCTTTTTACCAACTAAAGAAGTTGCCGAGGACTATATCAGAAATGAATTTGATGATGAATATGTAGCTGTAAAAATTGATTTACTACGTTTAGAAGCAAATGGAGTATGGGCTTATTCTTCTAGTCATGAACCAAAATGGGATGATTTTTAATCAGCATTCCATCAAAATTACTGAACAATTTGAGGATCGTGTCAGAACCATTACGTGTAGTAGGGGGTGAGGCATTGATAAGCATTTTGTACAGTAACTAACGCATAAAAAAAGACCAGAGCAACCACTCAAGTCAGTAAAATTATATATTTTAATATTATAAACTCAAACTTCGCAGACTGAAATCGACAAATAAGCCTTGATATAATTAGGAAGGCTGGCGATCCATTGCTGAAGTT
>NZ_LIYL01000043.1:0-15331 GCF_001278875.1 Lysinibacillus sp. FJAT-14222
TTACTCCTAATTATTTTCCTCAATTCTGAAAAACTAGCCAAATTCCCTAAATCTCAGATGGCTGTGAATAATTCAGGTTTATGTTTATTTTATTGTCTTTCATCAGATTAAATTGAATTTGCAATTTTAACGAATATTTCAAGTGATACTTTATCAGCAACGCCTTTATAGATCCCGACCATATATTGCAAATTATTTTTTTCAAAGACAAAAAAGTTAAACAATTGGTGTTCAAAATAAATCCCTTTCGTGTCATCTTGAGGTGTATATTTTTCACCTTCAAAGTCCAATCCTATAGGTTGTAGTAGTTGACCATTGTATAAATCGTTAAAAATATAGGTTTAATTAATCAAATAACTTAACTTTATTCAAAAAAACCGTAACTTAAATTCTATTTTTAAAACTTATACATATCCTTAACTATAAATTAAAGGAGGTATTTAATGTCCAAAAGGCAATTTTTCAAAAGGTGCGTTTTCCCATTGGCGATTTTCACCATTACGTTGTTCATTATTTTCTCTAACCCTTTTGCTAACCTTGCTAAAGAACCCGAAATAACTACAACTACGTATAGCAACAAAGAATTAATGCAATTCCATGAAAAATATTCTAGTCTACTGTATTCCATCCGTGCAGACTTACGGGATCAAGGCTATCCACTATCTGTAGATTTCGCTATGTTAAATGATGAAAAAGTTGAAATAATCATTAAAAGACATGAGATTAGTAATGAGCTTAAACCAAAAGAAATAAAAGAAGTAGAACAATTAGTAAACAAATTTATAGAGAAACAAAAATTCAATCCTACCATGTTTCAAATTCATATATCAAATTCTACTCAACCAGTACTAAAAACTGCAAACCGAATAAGCTATAATGATTTAATAGAGTATATTAGTTATCCCTTGTTGGATAAGGGTGTTAATGGATTTTATTTACATAATAAATTTTCCCCCGAGACCGCAGAGATTATAATTGAATTTGCAGATCCTATTGACGAAAATTCAAAAAATGAAATTCAAAAAATGACCAATCAAGTTTTGAAGAAAAATAATTTTGATACTAGTGTGGTGAAATTTGTTATAACTAACTAATTACAAAAAATATTAATCAATTAGAGATTTATGAGTCCTGTAGAGACTGTACCTGGACATTGTCCTTTTTGTTCTACCTCCGACTGTCGCTCCCTCATAGGAAGCAATCACGAGAGGTTCATCCTACTCAAGTTGCTGCACTTAATCCAGTACGAAGTAACTTGGCGCATCTTTACATCAGTCCTATGACCTTTAACCGCCTTAAATCCGATACTCTCAGCCTCGAATTATGTTTACAATTGTCTCCCAAAATACCTCTTAAGCCTGGTGCTTCCTATTACAATCTAACAAATCTATATTTTAGGAGCTACCATTTTCTCGAATATAAAGGTCGCATTTGTTTTAGCATTGACTTTTTTAGTGCCAGAGATTTTTTTTCATGGGAGTTCAATAAGAATTAAACACCTTATTATTTTTTTAAGGACTTTATTTTTAATAAAACAAATTTATTATCTCTTAACATATAAAAAATCTATAAAGTGACAATATTAATTATAATTTCCGCTTTAATATTCAACTATATATTTTATTTATTTATTCATAAAAAATATTCTAAGAAAAAACACAAACCCTGATACAGCAACGACTACACTGTACCAGGGTTGGTTTTCGATGTCACAATATCTTATATATTTATGACAAATCTAATTATAAATTGTGACAGCATTAGTTATAACTCACTACAATTATCTGTTAGCGAACCCTTACTCAACAGTCACTGATTTAGCCAAGTTACGTGGTTTATCCACATCACAGCGGCGGTGAAGTGCTGCGTAATAGCTAATTAACTGTAATGGCACTACAGATACAAGTGGTGTTAGGTATTCATGAACTTGAGGGATTACTAAACGGTCACCGTCTTCATCTACGCCAGCCATCGCAATAATACATGGATATGCTCCACGTGCAGCTACCTCTTTAACATTACCACGAATATTTAATGATACTGCTTCTTGTGTGACAAGGGCGAACACTGGTGTACCTTCTTCGATTAAGGCAATTGTTCCGTGTTTTAACTCGCCACCTGCGAAGCCTTCTGCTTGAATGTAAGAGATTTCTTTTAGCTTCAAGGCACCTTCAAGGCTTACATAGAAGTCGATGTTACGACCGATGAAGAATGCGTTGCGTGCGATTTTTAAGTAGTCCTCTGCGATGTCCTCTAATACATCTTTTGAATCAATAATTGTTTGGATACCATTTGCTGCAATCGCAAGTTCTTGTTTTAAATCGAACTCTAAGCCTTTGCCATTAGCCTTTGCAGTTACATACGCTGCTAGGGCAAGTACAGCTACTTGTGCTACATATGCTTTTGTTGAAGCTACTGCAATTTCTGGACCTGCATGTAGTAAAAGCGTATGATCCGCTTCACGTGATAGTGTAGAGCCAGGTACATTTGTAATTGTTAATGTTGGGTAACCAAGCTCTTTAATTTTCACAAGTACTTGACGGCTATCTGCTGTTTCACCTGATTGTGTAATAAAGATGAACAATGGTTTTTCCGATAGTAATGGCATATTGTAGCCGAATTCACTTGAAATATGAACTTCCACAGGGATACCAGCCATTTTTTCGAAATATTGCTTACCGATTAAGCCTGCATGATAGCTTGTTCCGGCTGCAATAATATATAGACGGTCTGCTGCTCGTAATGCTTCTAAAATATCAGCGTCAATTGTTAATTCGCCATTCTCACCTTCGTATGCTTGAATAATTTTACGAATAACTGTTGGCTGCTCATCCATTTCTTTTAGCATGTAGTGAGGGTAAGTACCTTTTTCAATATCGCTCATATCAAGCTCTGCTGTATAAGGTGCACGCTCTACTACTGAACCGTCTAATTTTGTAATTTCAACGCCAGCTTTGTGTACGATTACGACTTCTTTATCATGTAACTCCACATATTGATCTGTTACCTGTAGCATCGCCATTGCATCAGAAGCTACAACATTGAAGCCTTCACCAACACCTACTAAAAGTGGAGATTTGTTTTTCGCAACGAAAATTGTATCCGCCGCTTCTGCATCTAAAAGCGCTAATGCGTAAGAGCCGTGTAATAGAGATAGAGTCTTACGGAACGCCTCAGCTGTGCTTAAACCTTCTTTCACAAATAGCTCTACTAATTGCACGATGACCTCTGTGTCTGTATCAGATTTCATCGGAATACCTTTTAAATAAGTTTTTTGTAATAAATGATAGTTTTCAATAACTCCGTTGTGTACTAGCGTAAAACGTCCTGATGTACTTTGGTGAGGGTGTGCATTCAAACGGTTTGGCACACCATGAGTTGCCCAACGTGTATGACCAATACCCACTTTTGCAGCAACGTCCTCGTCCACCGCGTCACGTAAATCGGCAATACGACCCTTTTCTTTGAATACTGTTACACCATCTTCATTACGTACTGCAATACCTGCTGAGTCATAGCCACGGTACTCTAGTTTCTCTAAACCTTTTAATAAGATTTCCTTTGCATCTGATTCACCAATATATCCTACAATTCCACACATAAATTTCTTGTCCTCCGATATCGTCAATTTGACGCAATGACAAACTAGACCTCAACTTATCGAATTTTTTTATGAATATAAAAGCTATACTTATTTTCACAGAAAATAAGCGTAACTAATACATACATATTCCTAACACTCATTCAGCCGTCTGAATAGTTATCATTCGATACGTGAAGTTTCTCTATTTATCTATTGCTTTAACTATACCTTCTCCATTTTCTGTACATTCAATCACTCAAATGCTTTCAAAATGAAAAATGACAATCGGGTATGTCGATTGGGAGGCATCCGCCGAATTTTCGATAAACCTCCACCTCGTCTGCTGAAGATCGTTTCGTCCAATTTCTTCAGCTCAGGCGCTATAATTGTTTTCCGATTTTGCGCTTTCTTCCCTCCTTATGCGCTATCGTTAAAATGATAAGGTCGGACCTCATCTTCAACTTCTCCATCATACTCAATCATATGCTGTACGTCAAATTTTCGTTATAAAAAACACCTATTTATCCTCCATTTTAGTGACAAAATGTAGACAAACAATCTGCTATAAAGCATTATTTTGAAATTCCTATTAAATATATGATGTTTTTTTCATAGGTCAGCAACAACTATTCTCTGCTATGGATTTGTGTTGAACTGAGCCCAAGAACATATTCATCTGAACGAAAACCCCATTTTTTAATCGCTTGACAAAGGCCACTACTTAGCAATACTATATACAGTACTTAGCAACACTTAGTACAGAGAAACTAAGCTTGTGGCCTGGGGGTGAGATCGTGGATAATCTGAGCGAAATGCTCAAAGGAGTTTTAGAAGGTATTGTTTTAGAAATCATCAGCCGTGGCGAAATTTATGGTTATGAGATTGTCAAATATCTCACACAGATGGGGTTCGAGGGCATAGCTGAAGGAACTGTTTATGCGCTACTTATGCGGTTAGAAAGAAATCGTCTTGTCAATATTGTCAAAAAGCCATCTGAAATTGGTCCACCGAGGAAATTTTATACGCTGAATGAACAAGGGCGAGAAAAATTGATGTCCTTCTGGGCTAAATGGGATTTTTTAAGTAGTCGTATTGAAATTTTAAGAAATGATGGAGGAAGCAAGCATGAGTTTTAGTCGTGAAATTCAGGAGAGAATTAATCGTTTTGCGAAAGAACAATCCCAGAATTATTTGCAGGACGCTGAAATGACTTATATGGAAAAACTGCGCAAGAAAAGTGGGCAAACTAAACGTAAAATCGACAAACAACTGTCAAAGTTTAAAGGGCGTTCCAATCAGGGGCGAGAGGCGCAAGACGACATGATACTATATATGAGCGATTATATGAATGATTTGATGTCACAAGGTTTAACGGAGCAGGAAGCTTTTAATAAGGCAAGCGAGGAAATGAAATTCGCCAGCAACTCTGAGCAATCCGAGGATTTAAATGAACGCTTCCAGCAGTATTACGAAACTCGTGATCCCGCAGATTATGAGGCGATTGGGTTGTTTTATGGTGGGTTCCTGTTTTTAGGCTTAGGCATCGGCGGATTAATCGGCTTTCTAACTGGCGGTGGATATGAAGCATTTTTTGACAGAGGCTGGATTGACACTGCAATCGGCGCTGGTATTGGCATTATCATTGGTATTGGACTTGGGCAAATTACCAATGCCATTATAGCGTTAAAAAAGAGATAGAATTGATGTAATAGAATTTATTACTTTCAAAAAATAAAAGGCACAGGCAAACTCGCTTGTGCCCTTTAAGTTTAACCTTCTTTACTTTCCAATAATTTCACAATTTCTCGATTAAATGCTGGTAAGTCATCTGGTGTGCGACTTGTTACTAGTTGTTTTTGACAAACAAATACTTCTTCGTCATGGAAAATCGCGCCTGCATTTTCTAAATCTACTCGAATTGATTTATAGCCAGTTGCATCACGACCGTTTAATGTTTTTGCTGTAATGAGTAGCTGAGGTCCATGACAAATGGCAAAGGTCGGTTTCATGTCGTCCATAAATTCCTTTACAAATGCCACAACACGATCGTCTACGCGTAATATATCAGGAGAAAAACCACCTGGGATGAACAATGCATCGAATTCAGAGGCTGTCACCTCATCGATACCTTTATCAATTTTAACTTTCTCTCCATGCTTACCTTCTACCTCAATGCCTACTGTCGTATCTATCGTGATTAGTTCATGACCTGCCGCTTCTAATGCTCCTTTAGGGCTCGTATATTCAGCGTCCTCAAACATATTGGTAATCACCGTAGCAATTTTAGCCATTGCAATACAACACTCCTTGTTAATCTGACTCTGTACTACTGTTCCCATTCTTTTCGAAAACATTCATTTCGTCAGCGTGTTTTCAATAATTAAGGCCAATTTCATTCTATCCCGTTCTGACCTCTATCCGTCATTTTCGACTTTGATGATTCTATCATTAACTCTTGCATACCTAAAAAAAATATTATAAAACCTAATAAAAAAACTCGACCCCCTTATTAAAGGAAATCGAGTTTATATACTATTTATTCAGCTAAGCCCATTTCAGCACGGACAACATCTGCAATACGCTCTACGTAACGCTCGCAGTCTGCCTCTGTAGCTGCTTCTACCATTACTCGTACAAGTGGCTCTGTACCAGAAGGACGTACTAAAACGCGACCGTTGCCAGCCATATCTGCTTCTACATCAGTAATCACTGCAGCAACCTTTGCATTCTCTGTCACAGCATGCTTGTCTGTTACACGTACGTTGACTAAACGCTGTGGGAAAATTTTCATTTCAGAGGCAAGCTCCGACAGTTTTTTACCTGTAGCTTTCATAATGTTGACAAGCTGAATACCTGTTAATAAACCGTCACCAGTTGTATTAAAGTCTAAGAAAACAATATGACCAGATTGCTCGCCACCTAAATTATAATCATTGGCACGCATTTCTTCCACGACATAACGATCACCTACAGCTGTTTGTACACTATGCATTTCATTATCTTCAACAGCTTTGTAGAAGCCCATGTTACTCATAACCGTTGAAACGATTGTTTGCTTTTTCAAGCGGCCAACTGCATTCAAATGCTTCCCAATGATGAACATAATTTGGTCACCATCAACGATTTTACCGTTTTCATCTACAGCGATTAACCGGTCACCATCGCCATCGAATGCTAATCCAACATCAGCACCCTTTTCTGCGACAAATTTAGCTAATCCTTCTGGATGTGTTGAGCCGACACCGTCATTAATATTTAAGCCTGTTGGTGAAGCACCCATCGTTGAAATATCCGCTTCTAAATCTGCAAATAGGTGTGTAGCTAGTGAAGACGTAGCACCATGTGCACAATCTAATGCGACATGGATACCATCAAATTCTTCATCCACTGTTTGTTTTAAGTATTGAATATATTTTTGTCCACCCTCGAAGTAGTCGCTTACAGAGCCTAAATCTGCCCCGATTGGACGTGGCAATGTATCCTCTTGTGCATCTAATATCGCTTCGATTTCGGCTTCTTGCGCATCAGTTAGCTTAAAGCCATCTGGACCGAAAAACTTAATGCCATTATCGGCAACTGGGTTATGTGAAGCTGAAATCATGACGCCTGCATCTGCGCTCATAATTCGAGTAAGATAAGCCACACCTGGTGTCGAAATAACACCTAGACGCATCACCTCTACGCCGATTGATAAAAGACCAGCTACAAGTGCACCTTCAAGCATTTCACCTGAAATACGTGTGTCACGACCGATTAAAACCTTTGGACGGTCAGTTGCATCCTTCGTTAAAACATAGCCACCTATGCGGCCAAGTTTAAATGCAAGTTCCGGTGTTAATTCACTATTCGCGACGCCACGGACGCCATCTGTTCCAAAATATTTACCCATTTTGATTATTCTCTCCTTCAATGCAAGACGGTGGTCACGCTTGTCTACGCTGACAACTAGACCGCCCATCTGCTTACTTTTGGAAAAGTCAATTTTCGTTCATTCACTGGTAACTATTAATTATGCCCCTATACGAATTTATCTTAGCTTGTCATGAGTCCCTCTTTCCAGTCAGCACAGATAAATTTAGCATAGGGTATTTTGATTTTAGCCTGAGCACCTTGTTTCCGTTAGTGTATCAAATCCGAAAATGAATGCCCTTACTGATAGAGAACGAAATCTCTACTGAATCAAAATAAAATTATAGTCAGTTATTGTCTAAGAATCAATATCTTCTGTTTGCTCAGTAGGCGTGTCTTCCTCAGGAGGAGTGATAGATTCCTCTGAAGGAGGCGAAGGAGTAGGTGTAGGAGCAGGTGTCGTTGTTGTTGGAGTAGTTGTAGTTTTTTCCTGCTCTACCTTCGAAATATCTGCTTTCACTTTAATTCTTGATTCAGATATTTTTGTCACGCCTTCTGGTAATTTTACATCAAATTCATAAGTTTTTGATTCTGTAATTTTTGATAGGTCAACCTCAAGTGGTATTGCCGTTAATGCATCTATGATAGATTTTTTACCGTACACTTTCACCGTTGTAGGACTAAATGTTAATTGGTTGACGGTAATACCATCCGCCGCTGTCCCTATTTCCTTAAGCACAACAGGCAACTCTCTACTGTATGCCCCAATATCTACTTGTACCTTCACAGTTTCCGGTTCAATCGTCACATCTAACTTATTTAAATCACGATCTAGTACTTTAACTGCCGCTACCTGTGAGAATGGTTCTTTCAAGCCTTGCTCACCCGTTACAGTAGCTTTTACATAGCTAATGTTTTCAATTGCACTTTTAGGACCTGTAACATACACCGTAGCTGGATTAGCAGTCATGCCCTTTAATATATATCCTTCTTCAATTAAACGATTATTCATCTCAGGGTCAACACGAAACTCTTGCGTGACCTTTTCCTCAATATTTACCTTTACAGTTGCCGGGTCTAATGTAACTTGCAATTTTTCAGAAATATTCTCGTACTTCAGCCTTACGTTATGTTCACCAATTAGTAAATTACTTAAATCTACGAATATGGAAAAATCCTTTGATGCCTGTGCTTGTAAAACGAGTGGCATCGAGCCTTTTATTGTAACATTCACCGTCTTTGGTATGCCTGTTACAATGAGATTTTTATCGTCATAAAAAACATCTACTGGTACATCTCGAATTACCGCTGTTTGCTCACTTGTTATTGTTTTCTTTGTAGGAGATAACTCAGTACGAACGGAGAAAAATAGCAAACAGGCTAGAAATAATGCGATGATTCGTAAAACCCAAGGGCTATCCATCATTTTATCCATTCTTTTTCCCCCTCCAAGTCAACTTAGAGGTTGCATTTGATTCTTGTGCTGATCCGAACCACATTTTACGTAACAGTGCTTCGAATTCCTCTAGAGAAAGATTACGATGTAGGTTACCATTCACTGTAATACTAATGGCACCAGTTTCCTCGGATACGACAATAGTAATGGCATCTGTCACTTCACTTAAGCCTAGTGCAGCACGGTGGCGTGTCCCAAGCTCTTTTGAGATAAACGGACTTTCAGAAAGCGGTAAATAACAAGCTGCTGCCGTTACTTTATCTTTCTGCATAATAACCGCTCCATCATGAAGTGGTGTGTTAGGTATGAAAATGTTGATAAGTAACTCAGATGAGATTTCAGCATTTAGACCTATGCCCGTTTCGATATATTCATTTAGACCAGTTTCTTTCTCAATAGAAATTAACGCCCCAATACGGCGTTTGGCCATATAACTAACTGATTTCTTCATGGCCTCAATAAGTCTTGTTTGCTCTTCCTCCACTTGACTAGTTGAGCGTTGGAATAACTTTCCTCGACCAATTTGTTCAAGACCACGTCTTATTTCAGGTTGGAAAATGATAATAATCGCCAAGAAACCGAATTCGATTACTTGTTGTAGCATCCAACCTAAAGTTTCTAACCCTAAATAGTCAGTAGCGATGCGCGCAATAATAATCACGAAAATTCCTTTTAATAATTGGACAGCTTTCGTACCTTTAATGAGGGTTAAAATTTTATAAACAACGTACCAAACAAGCAGTACATCTATGAAGTTAATAACAATATTCACGGGTGTTAAATCAGCGAATTGTTCGATAATTTGCACGTGGCATCCCCCACTTTTCATTGCGAATCCATACACATTTAAGTATAGCACATTCTTAACAAATGTAACTTTTTTCAAATAAAAAGTCTACTCAAAAGAGTAGACCTTTCAGCCTCTCACGTGCACTATCTTTTAGGACGTATAGAGTGTTATTTAGTTGCTTGTTTTTCCTCGAATGTCATGGCAGACTTTACTGAATTTTTGATCGTATACCAAAGCCATTCGAATGCTTCGTCAATTTCCTCTATTTTACCTGAAACAACTGCCGAAGATGCCATATACTGTCCGTTAATAACGGTAATATTTCCATCCACTTCACCCTCAACAATTAAATCGCCATTTTTAACAACAATGTCGCCTTTTACAACTTCGCCCTCCGGCACAATGACCGTCTGACCTTCAACAACTAGGTTTGGTTGTTTAGTCACGGAGAAGTGTTGGTCATCCATGAAACTACCAAGTAAAGTTGCACTCATGAATAAACAAAAAACTGCCGCTGCCACAAAGAACGGATGCCGGCGAATCCATTTTTGCATGCCTACACGACTTTTGGGTTTCGGTAAACGAGCCATCACGGCTTCTTCAAAATGCGGAGGTGCTGTAATATGGGAAGCACTCTTCACAAAAGCGATTGTTTCACTCAATTCTTGCATCAATTGTTTACAATCACTGCATGTATGCAAATGTTGTTTTAACTCATGCTCATGCTCACGACGAATGTCACCATCTAAATAATCATGCATATAGTCTATTATATGCTCTGGACAAGTATTCATGACGCTTCCCCTCCTACAGATTGTTTAATTGCTTACGTAATGCTTCACGTCCGCGGTGAATTCTCGTTTTCACCGTTCCAAGAGGCATATCTAAAATCTCACTAATTTCCTGCAACGATAATTCTTCAATATATTTCAATACTATAACTGAACGGTATTTATCCGGCAAACGTCCAATCTCATATTGAATGCGATCTTGCAGTTCCATTTGCTCTATTTGTTCCTCTGGTAGCTGGTCATCTGCTGCGATTTGCGAATACATATTAAGCCCTTCTGTACCAGCTACTTCTGCATCTAAATAGTAATCCGGCTTTTTCTTCCGGATACGGTCTATACAAAGGTTTGTCGCTATGCGATAAAGCCACGTCGAAAATTTTCTTTTTTGATCAAAAGTATGCAAGTTCATATAGGCACGAACAAACGCCTCCTGTGCAATATCCTCAGATTCTTGCTTGTTCCCTAACATCCTATAGCATACTTGGTACAGTTTGTGCTGATAGAGACTCACAATATCGGCAAATGCGTTTTGATCGCCTTTAAGCACTTGTTTTATTCTCTTGTTTACTAACGCATCCATTGTGTTGATTTCTCCACCTTTACAACTGTCTTATACTATACGACCCATCGATAAGAAAAGTTTCATTTTGTTATTAATTATAACAAAAGATTTTTATACATTGTGGCAATAGGTAATTTTTCGTTAAATTTCTTTAAACTAGAGTTTCACCAAATAAAGATCCCATTAATGCAACAGCAACATCTGCCGTTTTATTCTTTTCATCTAAAATTGGGTTAACCTCAACAAATTCAGCGGATGTTAACATATCTGATTCCTGAAGCATTTCCATCGCTAAATGGCTTTCTCGATATGTAATACCACCAGGTACAGGTGTCCCAACCCCTGGAGTATAAAGTGGATCTAACCCATCTAAATCGAGTGATAAATGCAGACCATCTACATTGCGCTCTCTTAAATAGGCAAGAGCATCTTCCATTACACGTGTCATGCCAAGACGATCTATCTCATGCATTGTGTACACCTTGATTCCTTGCTGACTAATTAATTCACGCTCACCTGGATCTACAGAACGTGCCCCAATAATAATGACGTTTTCAGGTTTAATTTTCGGCGCATAATTACGAATTTGCACTAAGCGTTCATGACCTAGCCCAATGCTAACAGCTAAAGGCATACCATGTATATTACCAGACGGTGTCGTTTCAGGTATATTAAGGTCAGCATGCGCATCAAACCAAATAACACCTAAGTTTTTATAATGCTCCCCAAGCCCTGCAAGAGTGCCAATTGCAATACTATGATCGCCACCAAATACTAGTGGAAACTCCTTCTGTTCCACTGCTTCATTTACAATGTTTGCTAAAGATGTACTTACATCAACAACTTCCTCTAAATTTAGTAGTTGCTTATCGACAATAATGCCTTCTTGTTTCTGACTAACACGTATATCCCCTTTATCATGTACCTCATGACCAATTGCCTCTAAGCGTTCTACAACACCTGCGTAGCGGATAGCACTCGGTCCCATATCTACTCCTCTGCGTGTTTGCCCATAATCAGTTGGCACACCAATAATAGAAATATTTAGTTTATTCATCTTTTTATACCCCCTTTGAGTTGTAAGACTATTGTAAAGCCTATATCCACCTTGGCTCAACTCAACAATTTTATGAATATTTATACAATTAAGAGGGATCAATACAAAAATCGGTTTGTTGTTATGAAAGCATATGAAGTGGAGGGAGTCGAGTGCTCCTGTCGTCTATCGTCGCAGAGCTAAGCTTCCTATGGGAATAGCGTGAGTTCTGAGCCCTCGCAGGAGCGAACTATGAATAAAGAAGAGGCTCAGGCCACGCCCGCGTAAAGCGTGCTCCCGAAGTGGAATGTGCAGTCAAGTACACATTTTAGTGAAGATCCTTAAAAAGAGCATAAAAAAATCTCCTACTGTTTTCAGCAAGAGATTAGTATCTGTAGTTAATGTAACACTTTTTAATATATTTTATTCTATATAAAAGTGAGCCATGAAGGACTCGAACCTTCGACCCTCTGATTAAAAGTCAGATGCTCTACCAACTGAGCTAATGGCTCATAAAAGAAAGAATGGCTGGGGTACTAGGATTCGAACCTAGGCATGACGGAATCAAAATCCGTTGCCTTACCGCTTGGCTATACCCCAATCATTTATAAAAAAACTGGTGGAGGGGGACGGATTCGAACCGCCGAACCCTAAGGAGCGGATTTACAGTCCGCCGCGTTTAGCCACTTCGCTACCCCTCCGAAATAACACATTATGGTGGAGGATGACGGGCTCGAACCGCCGACCCTCTGCTTGTAAGGCAGATGCTCTCCCAGCTGAGCTAATCCTCCATAGAAACAGGTGTTTATTTCTTCACAGTTAATTTTCTTTTTAAGCCTTCGCATTACTACAAAGTTTTTAAAATGGTGACCCCTACGGGATTCGAACCCGTGTTACCGCCGTGAAAGGGCGGTGTCTTAACCACTTGACCAAGGGGCCATTATTATATGTCTCAAACAAGACAATACTTATAATAACATTATTTACTTTTTGATGCAACACTTTTTTAAAAAAATTTATATGTATAACATCAACATAAAAATGAACAAAAAAATGGCTCCGAAGGCAGGACTCGAACCTGCGACAACCTGATTAACAGTCAGGTGCTACTACCAACTGAGCTACNCAATACTATTCAATTCGGTTTTTTTAAAACCTCTTAAGTACATTTATTATTATAGCAAGCATTATAAATTATACAATACTTTTTATGAAAATTTTTATATATTTTGTCGAAGCTTTCCTTCGCATTAACTAAAAGCATGATAGTTCTCTATTAAATCTAATATTTCTATATTATGTATAGAATATTCTTGCTGTATATTATTGTAATTGTTAAAATGGAAATAGTTTTATGAATTTTCTATCAAATTTGTTTGGGGGAGGAATGTTCACATGGTAACAAACGATTTAATTGCACCAGAATTTTATAATATTACAGAGGAATTAGAGAAGTTTTCTCAAGATAGTGATCGTCAAGCCATCCGATGGCTAAATACTCAACAGGAGCGCCGAGAAATTTCCTATGTTGAACTTGTACAAAAAATGAATCAATACGCACATGCCTTTACGAAGAAGGGGCTTCAAAAAGGAGATCGCGTATTAGTTATTATTCCACGATTGCCTGAGGCTTACTTTGTCTTCCTTGGCTGTCTAAAGGCTGGGATTGTTCCTATTTCATGTTCAGAAATGTTACGTGCAAGTGATTTAGAATATCGGATGGAGCACTCTTCTGCAAGTGCCGTAATTACCTATGAAGCGTTCACTAGTGAGGTAGATCGTATTACTTCTTCAGTAGAGGCTTTAAATAATAAATTGATCATAGGTACTGCTACAGGCGATTGGACATCTTTAGATGAATTGGCTAGTACACAGCCAGATACATTTACTGCAGCTGCTACAAAAAGAGAGGATATGGCATTTCTTTCTTATACATCTGGCACGACTGGCAAACCAAAAGGGGTTGTTCATTCGCACGGTTGGGGATATGCACATATTAGAACAGCCGCTTCTCAATGGCTTTGTGTACGTGAACGTGATTTAGTATGGGCTACAGCAGCTCCAGGGTGGCAAAAATGGATTTGGAGCCCATTTTTATCGACTATTATGCTGGGCGCAACTGCATTTGTATATCATGGAGGATTTGATGCAAAAACATACCTTCAACTAATTCAAGATGAGAAGGTCAATGTATTATGCTGTACTCCAACGGAATACCGAATTATGGCGAAGATTGATACTTTAAAAGACTATAATCTATCTTCTCTACGTAGTGCTGTTTCTGCTGGTGAACCATTAAATCGACCAGTCATCGAAACATTTATGAACAACTTTGGACTTAAAGTACGTGATGGCTATGGTCAAACGGAAAATACTTTATTAATCGGCACACTTGAAAATACTGAGTTACGTCCGGGTTCAATGGGTGTTCCTACTCCAGGCAATATTGTGCGTATTATAGATCATGAAGGCAACGAGGCACCGATTGGTGAAGTTGGAGATATCGCGGTACACAAATCATCTCCTGCTCTATTTAAAGAGTACTATCGCGAGCCTGAACGTACACAAGCTGCCTTCCGTGGCGATTGGTATATTACTGGTGACCAAGCTAAATGTGATGAAGAAGGTTATTTCTGGTTTGAAGGTCGAGGAGATGACATTATTATTTCATCAGGCTATACAATTGGGCCATTTGAGGTAGAGGATGCTCTAAATAAACATGAAGCTGTACAAGAATGTGCTGTTGTTGCAGCACCAGATGAAATTAGAGGACATATTGTTAAAGCCTTTGTCATCTTACGAGAAGGCTTCAGAGATCGTGATGAAGACGAGTTAACAAAAGAGCTGCAGGAGCATGTTAAAGCATTAACAGCGCCTTATAAATATCCTCGTAGTATTGTCTTTATCGATGAACTACCAAAAACAACTTCTGGCAAGATTCGTCGTATCGAGCTACGAGCAGCAACTGTATAAAATCAATTTCTCCTTGACGTAATTACGTCCGGCGTTGCCACAGGACGTGACGTTCTTAGGCTGAGTTCCTCTATTTAATGAAGATAAATAAAAGAGACATTTCACCAATCACACTCGGTTGAAATGTCTTCTTTTTATATATTTATAGTGTCATTTACTATTTCTTTGGACATAAAAAAAGCCACTACTGAGTTTGTCAGCAGCGACTTTTTGCGCCTAGCGACGTCCTACTCTCACAGGGGGAAGCCCCCAACTACCATCGGCGCTAAAGAGCTTAACTTCCGTGTTCGG
>NZ_LIYL01000052.1:0-408 GCF_001278875.1 Lysinibacillus sp. FJAT-14222
GCAGGAGGAATCCCATCCATCACAAGTTGTACGTAAAAAGTATGTTTTCCACGAATCACTTTTTTGACTAGACGACAATATTTAATGGTATGAAGAGCAAGAGATTCTTTTACAAACAAATCTTGTTTGCGAATACGAACAGGAAGGATTAATCCATTCCAATAGACAATATTTTCTTTAAATCGAATGCCTGCTTTATTAGATTTCCCTTCTACAGAATGAAACATTCCGTACCGTTTAAAGTGTGCTTTGCTCCCTTTAAATAGAACATCTTGAACCGCTCTCCAGACAGTAGAGGCGATTTTCTGAGAAGTATTGCTATCTATATGTTTTTTATAGTTATGTTGATGCTTTTTAATATACGCATGCAGTTGATATTCACTTAATCCAAAAGATTGACGAATGTTA
>NZ_LIYL01000052.1:526-14203 GCF_001278875.1 Lysinibacillus sp. FJAT-14222
ATTATAGAGTGTCAATTTCAAAACGTTTTAATAGGATATCCTTTTGCCATGTATCTATAAGTAACTTGAGTTCTATAATAAAACAATTTTTCTTCCATTTCGTCATTACCCGTCACTCCTTTCTTTTTTTGATTATTTACAATATACAATATAAACATATGTTCTATAAAGAAAAATCACTTCATTCCTCCCACATCTGAAGAAGTGGGCTTCCTGAAGCTCACTTCTATGAGTAAAAACAAATGAGTATTTTAGGGAGGTAACCATAAAAATGTCTGAAGAGACTAGGTACTTCCATACGTTAATCAAGCGAGATGAAGATATTAATTAATAGGTCACTTTTTGACTAACTTTTCATTTTGACAAAATTAATAGTAAAACCAGACACTAAGCGAGCTAAGAATGGAAAAAATCTATTAAATTGGAGGTTATAGTTCTATGCCCTTATTCAAGTACGGAGTGTTAAAAGGCAAAGTTGTTGACGTGAGACCTGTGGATTCATTTGACAAAACCCCTCATTACGAAGTGCATATTCGGGCAACAAAGAAGGACAAAAGCGAAGAGAATTATAGGATTGCGATCAATGTTGCCTCTAAGGTAAAGCCTTCAGAAGTCCTGTATTTTGTTAGTGAAGATTTTAACTCGAAGCATATAACAATTATTCCACATTACGAAGAAGGATTTACAGAGGTTACTAGTGAAAATCGTGAAATTGCATTAGATTATATTCGCGGTGGCTTATTTGATCCCCAAAAAATGATTCCTCTCCCTGCAACAAAGAACGGACTAGACAATGACTTAAATGAGAAAGTTAATAAATATATGCAAGAGGCTATGACTAAAAAAGCTACAGTTTACGCTTACGGAGAAAAATTTAAAAATGAAGATGTAAAAGATAAATATTTCGGTTTTTCTCCAGGCAGAGGCATACATGATATTCATATGAATCAAGGAAATAGTAGAGATTTTAGAAAAGACGACGGGATATGGCAAGATGGTGGCGTACTCATTCATTTTGAGGAAGAAAATAGATGGGTTGGTATATTCCTTGCATTCCAATCTCAATCTTGGTGTACAGATGACGAGGGACATGCTACTAAGCCAGTTAGTGTATGTAACCATACCAATAGAAAATCAGTAATAGAAATTTAATATTTACAAAAAGAATGGTGAAGAACTAGCTTATAATTATCTTGTTACAGCTGGATAAATTTATATTGCAAAGATGGGTGATGATGATTTAGCAATGTTGAATTAAATTATGTAAGCCCAGAAACTCAATTTAATTTTGAACTGCCCTCGTCAAGTAGACAGTGGAAATAACAAAACATGTATTAAGCGGCTTGAGCCCTGAATTCTAAAGGACTCAAGCCGTGATCAATCGCTTGTTTTAACTCTCCATATGAATCGTACTTATGTAAATAATACTTCTCACATTTCAGTGTGCCTCAAAATGATTCAATCGGTCCGTTATCAATACATCAAATTGAAGCGTTGAAACATGTGATTGTAGAATTATCTCTACTGGTTGGGGTGTTATGTAATATGTTCAATGATACTAGTGGGCTAATGATCGTATGGGGAGAGTTGATAGAAAAAGGAACGTATTAGCAATTTAAAAAAGGTTGTGCTGGGTTGTATAAATGGAGAAACAACATAACGAAAACAAGTAAACGCAGCATGAGCTAGCGTTATTTTTTATGCCTTTCACAGATAATTGTGCAGGGATTTTTTTTTGCAACTAATAAAATGAGGATGAGGAATATAAGTAAGATTGAATGGTTACAACGTTTTTTTAAATCAGATAGTTCAAAGTTAATGTATAGTTTAGTGCTAAATTTAAGTGCCAATACAATTGATTTCACAATAGGTTTGCTCAAAACTAAACCTAATAAAAAGGTAAAGTTCCGTAGTAGTGGAATCACTCGTAAATTAGTATTATTGATCATACTTGTTTAAATTCAATTCTGAATCGTTTTAAATTGACTGATGATAAGAGTATAGATCCATTTATTGATTTTTTCAAAAATGCGACGAGAGGGGAAATGAGAAAATGACTTATTTTATAGAAAAACGCTTAATGTCAGGATTGCCGAACGTAGCTTTAACTGCGATTAAATATGTTATTGCTCATGAATCTGGCAATCCGAATAATTATGGACCGAATGCTTTGGAAAACGAACTAGCTTTTATGAATCAAAATAAAGCCACTGCCTTTACTTCTCACTGGGTAGGCGGTGGTGGACGGATCGTGCAAGTTGCGCCAGTTAATCGTGTGCAATATGGTTGTGGTCCTATAGGTAATCCACTTAGCTATGCACAAGTAGAGTTGGCTCGAACGAATGACAAGGAACAATTTAAAAAGGATTATGCCGCTTACATTTGGTTACTAAGAGAACTTGCAAAAGAGGCTGGAATGCCTATTGTACTAGATAGTAGTGGCGATGGTATTAAGTCGCATCGTTGGATCGCAGATACTTTAGGCGGTACAACTCATAATGACCCATTTCCGTATTTACAAACCATGGGAATCACAGATGAACAATTCAAACTAGATATTAAAAATGGTTTGGATAAACAACAAACAGATAAGGATGATGACATAATGCAATTTACAAACGAAACTACAAAAGCAGCAGTACGTGATTACATCAAACAATCTGTAGATAAAAAGCTGATTGATAAGTCATGGCTAGATAAATTTGACCAAGGCACTATGACAGGCGGCGACTATGAAGGACTAAAAATCATCATTGCGCAACGTAGTAACTAACAGCAAAGCCTAGGAACTCAATTAATTTTGAGCCTAGGCTTTTTTGTGTTTCCGTTAAAATGTCTTAAATCGATCGTTTTTTATTGTTGAAGTATATTGAAAAAATTTAGGGTTTACTAGACCCTTACGCAAATCAATCATCCCTAATTGTCCCATTCTACTCAATAAAGGAACCATCCAACTACCACTTTGAGCACTTTGTAACTATTGTAAAGCCTAAACGATTCGCTTTGAATGACTTAACACAAGTCAATTCGGATGGACGAGAAGTAGATAATATTTGCTTTGAATGTTTGAAAGAGCAAATCGAAAATTACGTTATCTAATTACACAATGTGAGTATGAACGTTAGAAAGGAATGATTTTATGGAATTGAATGTTTATGGTTTAAAATGCGACAATCCTGTATGCGATTATCAAGATAATTCAATCAAACTTGAACAGTATGAGGACTATATAAATTATCCTTGCCCTAAGTGTAGTGCACCATTATTAACTCAAGCAGACTATGATACAACAATGGTAATTATCCAAGCTGAAAAATCAGCAGAAGAATTAGGCTTAAGTGACAATAACCTTAACCATGGAGAAAAATTTAAATTAAGAGTTGAGCTAGATGGTTCTGGGGTGCCTAAATTTGATATGAAACAGGTTGAATAGCTAAACATTCTGACGATATTAACTTATGTCCAAAGGATATGAGATGGGATATGTTTGACGTTATAGAAGATTAAATAATAGGAATCTATTAATAAAAAAGGAGATAATATGAAAGAAACTAAAGACTTTGTATTTTTCTGGGGAAAACAAGATGTATTTTCAAACTTTTATTACTCACCGTTTAAACATCAAGGACAGTTATTTAATTGGAGCGAACAAGCTGTTATGTATCGAAAAGCTAAACTATTTGGCGCAGATAAAATTGCTATGCAAATTATGAGAGCACAAACACCAGAAGAATGTAAGCAGTTAGGACGTAGTAGACAAATTCCATTTGATGATAAAGTTTGGCAAGAAAATCGAGAAAAAGTATATTTAGAAGTACTTTTTGATAAATTCTCAAATCCAAAATTAAAATCAATACTTTTGAAAACAGGAAGCAAGACATTAGCCGAAGCTAGTCCATTCGATAAGATATGGGGAATAGGTATTGACTGCAATCATCCAGATGCTACAAATCCTTCTAAATGGCGAGGTTTAAATTTATTAGGTAAAACACTTGAAAAAGTTAGAGAAACTGTAACTGAAATGGAGTGAGCAGTATGTTAGAAATTAGGGGATTAGTGAAAAATGTATTGATGGTAAAGAACATAACTAACTGGTGTTGATAAAGCACTATGGAATTTTTAAATTTTTCGTGACAGTTTAATAGCAGCCTTTACGGAAAATACCGGAGGCACTAACAAACAGGTGAATGGCCTGTTTGTTAGTGCCTCTTTTTATTTTATTAAAGGGGTGGAGGACATGAGGACATTACAAACAGAGTTGGAACAAAAAGGGATTAAGTAAAGAAGTTAAAGGGCAAGCGTCAAAAAGACGCCAACCTAAAAAGAAGATGAGTCAAAGAGAAATTGAAGGATTAATGGGAGTTAGACGCAGCACTTCAAAAGAGTAAATGGAGCATTTAGACAGAAAGGATGATTGTAAATGAAAGTTGTTCAGCCGATACGTGATCCAAAAAAGGTAAATGCAATGCTTCAGTATTTAAAAAGCATAAATGAAAGAGATTATATGTTGTTCTATATCGGTATAAGTGCTGGTCTTCGAATATCTGACATGCTACAGCTTCGAAAAGAAGATGTTCAATACGCTCATATAGATATCGTGGAAAAAAAGACAAACAAGCCAAAACGATTCACTTTTCCACCGTATATAAGGAAAGATGTTCAACGCTATATACAAGGTTTGAGTGAAGGTGAGTATCTATTTAAAAGTCGACAAGGGGACAATCGACCAATTGATAGATCGACAGCGTATCGAATCTTACGTAAAGCAGCAGAGGAATGTGGAATTAGAGAAATAGGGACACATACATTACGCAAAACATTTGGTTATCATTTCTATTTAAAGTCAAAAGACATAGTGGCATTACAAGCTTTATTCAATCACTCATCACCAGAAACAACATTGAGATATGTAGGAATCAACCAAGACGTATTGGATAAAGCAATAGACAATTTTTAACCAGATTGGGTGAGATGATTAATCAATTTCTTTTTTATTTATACAGTACAACATAAAAAAGAGTGGCGTGCACTCATATTGAAAAGTGGATTGAAGCATTGATAATACAGGGTTTGTGATAAAGGGCGAGTGCACCAGTCTATTTATTGAAGTGCGGTAGAGGGGGCAAAAGTAAGAATGACCATAGATGAAGCAAGAGAGCAGATAAAGAGGTTAGAAGACTATATTGAAATGGTTGAAGGATATGTTCCAGAAACGTTTGAACAACATGCTATTAAGCTTTATGTCTTGCATGAACATGTAGCAAGAGTAGCTAAAATGTTGAATGAATTAGGTTTTCGTATTGGTAAACGAAAAGTAATTGGAACGGACGTATTGGATATTTTAAGGGCCAAGCCAACAGATGAATTACACGAACTGGCAGTGAAGCTATTTAAACTAAACAAGAAAATGGTTAAGGGGCGAGTAAAAATGGAGATCATGAAGAACTATGCGGATTTATTATGCATTATAGATATTGTAAAAGCTGAAATTGAAATGCTTGAGGTTGATAAGGAATATTGGATTGGCAAGAATGAGCATTTACCATTTTCCTCAATAGGTGTAGCGAAGTATGGGCTTGATGTTGCATCACAGCGTACTGATCGCTTGAATGGACGTATAGCTTCACTTGAACAAAAGTTAGAACATTATCAAGCAATTGAAAAAGAGATTCGTGAAAACGTATAGAAGCTTGAAGGATTAGAATACAAAATAGCTAAGCTGCGTTTTATCGATGGTATGACATATCAAGAGATTGCCGATAAGTTAGGATATTCTTATGGCTATATTCGTAAGGTAGTGTCACAAGGTAACAAAGAGGTAACAACGACACTTGTCAAAGCGTGATATATTTACAGATGAAGAAACAGGCAATACCAACTAAATAGACGTTTGCGGAAACGTCAACACTGCAAAGCCACATCTATATGTTGTGGCTTTTTATTATGCCTTGAGAGGTTGAGCATGAAATTGAAAGAGGGAAATTTAAAAGGATCACCCGGAGGATAGTGACCCTTAATAATGATTTGGAGGTGTAAGGTTAAATTGGTATTACCTTACAATAGTTATGAGCATTATATGCGGTATTGGGTATTAATAACATCTATTCATAAAACTAGTGCCGACAATAATCAGAAGAATGAATAGAACAACGACTAAAGCGAATGGGTTTCGTTCGCGACGCTCTTCGCGAATTTCTCCGCAGTATCCCATAAAATATCCCTCCTTTCTATAATCTATAATATGTATAGTTTTCAAAAGGGATTGCGATATTTATCTTAGGGATGCGTTAGAAAAATGTTTAAAAATAAATATGTTAAAAATAGGTATACACTATCAAGAAAAAATAATAGATGTTAGCTAAGTTATATCCAATCGGGTATGGCTTTTTATTATGCATTTAACTATGAATTGTGGAGGGATGAACAATGGAACTTACAAAAGAAGAAAAGATTGTATTAATATCAATGGTTACTGATTGTTTAGGTGTTGAAGCACTTATCGAACTATGTGGAAAAGAAACTGTTAGCAAGCTTGATGTACTGTCAATTGATATGGTAGGTAATAGTACAACACCAAATAAGATGAATGAGATTGGCCCAAGTGTAGTAAAGAAATTAGTTAATAGTATCTTAGATGATGAACTACCAACACGATTGGAAGGTAGTGAGTAAGGTTGATTAAAGAAGCACGGAAACAAGAACTGATACAGGGCAAATATCATGGGATTTAAAGCAAATGGCAAAGGAGTTTAACTGCCCTGTAATTTGTTTATCCCAGCTCAATCGAAGTGTGGAACAACGTCAGGACAAGCGGCCTGTGATGAGTGACTTACGAGATTCAGGCAATATTGAACAAGATGCTGATGTCATAGCATTTTTATATCGTGACGATTACTACTCCAAGGAGTCCGAAAGTAAAAATATTTTGGAATTCATTATCGCTAAACATCGAAATGGACCAACTGGCACAGTTTCCACAGCCTATATAAAAGACACAGGTCGTCTATCAAATATTTCTTGGGGAACTATGAAATGAGTGAATTAATCACAGTAAAGGAGATATTGGAATATGCTACAGAGTTTGAATTGTACCGCCTTGCACATCGAGTATTTTGGGCTGTATCTACACAACGAATTAATCTAGCAGATGATTCTAATAAATTGGTAGAAGTAATCTATGATGAAGTTGCTGTTCGTGAAATGACGAATCGTAACGTGCTTGGAATTGGCCGCATTAAGTTATATGTCGTAGAAAGCTTTGCACAATATGCTTTTTACTTTGCTAACAATCCACTTGAGGTCAGCATGCTACATCGTGAGAAATTTGGTGAAGTGACAGGAGCAGTCACTGAAGCACATCGACTATTGACAAAGGTGATGTATTTTGCCGATTTGGATATTCAAATTTCATTGATTGAGCACCGCAAAACTATTGTACAATTTCCCGCTTATCTTGGACATGCAGCTGCAGGGCAATATATTTTGCATCGTCTAGATCAGCATAAAGGGGTGAGAGGTATTGTCTAAGCAAGAACGTGAAGAAATTATTGCCATTATCATGCTGCGTAAAAATTATGCGGAGGAAATGCTACGAAATATGTCGGACGAGCAGCTAATAAAGACGTTGGATGAGTTGTAATTTTTGAAGGGGAGGAACAGGTAAATGAAATTTAGAAAATGGTTATTGTTGTCTCTGGAGCATCGTTTAGTGATTATCAGAAATGCCATTAAAACTAAAAATGTTTTTAAGAGAAAAATCTAACTTCAGGAAATGATGGATAATGTAAATATTTATGAAATCATTGGCGTTTCTTTTGATCCTGTATACATGGTGCCACCAACTTAGTGATAATGAAGAAATTCTTATCGATAAATATACGATTCGGAAAACAGATAAATTTTATGAAATTGAAAATGGAGACTTGCATGAATGCTTTAGGGAAAAAGAGGGGTGCTATCAATTTCTAAGCAATTTGATCATGAACAATTAAAAAAACTATGGCGGCAACCATAGCTCTTCAATAACAAAGGCTTTTCCCTTGTTAGCAGTATAACCATTATAGCATAAGGGGGAAGCTATTGTGCGTTTAAAACAACTAGAAATTTCAAATGACGGCATCCTACAAGTTGACATCATGGAATTACCAGAAAATTGCGTCAACGTACTTTCTGATGGCATCGCTAAATTCACTGAGCTTCCGGCGCAAGCTAAAACTAAGATCGTTACTTATCAAGGGAAGGTAAAACGGGTTGAGTTTGATGAAGGTGAGGAGTTTTGAAGTTAAATATTGGTCTTGATGGGAACATTTATATTGATATAATAGAATTAACCGGAATTTATGAATGGTTCTTAAAAAATATTATATAAGTAGACGGATTTTCTAAATTTTATTTCATAGGTTAGATATGGATTATTCGGAATGAGAGGTGAAGAGTTTTGATAATAGCGCTGAAATCAATTACGATAAAATAGAAGAAGGTATCTCTACTTGAGTTCAGCTAAGGTATAGGGAAGACAATAAGATAATTGATAAAATAGTAATATGTGTAGGAAAACATTTAAAATTATGGTCGCAAAGTAAAGGGTTCAAACATTATAATCGTGAAGTGGAAATTAAAGAGTTTACCAAACATGAATACTATGGAATTAAGGCAAAGGTGAAATTTTTAGATAATAATAGAGTAGGACTTATAGAATTAGATAATTTAAGAAATCTATAGTTACCAATTACCGGAAGAATAGTAATAGGTTTCAGCTAAAGTATCACTTGATTGACACATAATTATTATATTGTCACAAGGGAAAATCAATGCTGTTTATTCGGAATAGGTAAAATAGACGAGGGAGAGAAATTTTGAAAGTAAGAACTTATTTTAAAGAGGTTTTAATATTTATTTTATTAATGATAATAACTACATTAATTTTAGGGATACTAAATTCTGCTTTTAGCTTTAATGATAGTATTATAAGTCCAGTTGCAACTTTTTTAGGGGCTCTTTCAGGAGCGGCAATTACAGGAGGGATTGCAATTAAAGTAGCTCAGGATCAAAATATGAATCAAAATATGCTATTTGAAGAACAGGTTAAAAAAAGAGAAGAAGAACTTCAAAGTGAAAAAAGGAGTATAGAGTTTAATAAGAATTATAACCAAATAGTGGTTCTTTTTTACATTGAAAAGGATCTTATTATTATGATGCAAGAATGTATTAAATTAAATAAACAATATAGACAAGTAATACAAAATGATAATTTATATCAAACCGTGTCTAAAGTGAAATTTTCTGATGGTAAATATTGGATGGATATTGATAAAATTATTGATGTTGATTTACGTATTAAACTACAAATGTTTAGAGAACAATATGATTCCTTAGTAAATTTGCATCGAAAAAGTACTATAGAATATCAAGACGAGTTAGAATTAGTAAGCATTGAGATAGAAAAATTATTACATTTAGAGAAAGATAATAAAATAACAAAAGAAGAAAGAGTGCATTTAAAGCAGAAGCAGCTTAAGAAACTAAATTTAGAGGCAGATTGGGAATACTATTATCAAGAAAAGCAATATGCTTGGAATGCTTTTTCAGATTTAGCTCATTACGAATTTGGAGAAGATTTAAGAAAGAGAGTTAGAGGAGAATTAGAAAAAAGTTGTGATTTTTGTGGAGTTGAGGAACCAATTGATTTATCACAATTTATAAATTATTAAGTATATCTGTAAAAAGTTCTACCAGCTATCTGGAGGACAACAATGGATAGTAGCAACAACTTGCTACTATCCATTGTTGTCCTCCTTTTTATTTCTCATGAAAAAGTGCTTATAAGAATCAACGAAGGAAGAATAATGAATGAATTTTGTACAACCAATACGTGATCCAGAATACATTAGAGTAATCAAAAAATATTTGTTTGATTGGAACTACCGTAATTACATGCTGTTTGTTGTTGGGATTAACAGTGGTCTTCGTATTTCTGACATCTTGCAGCTAAAAGTTTCAGATACCCAGAAGCCATACTTTAGTATTGTTGAAAAAAAGACTAAAAAGGCCAGACGTATCGAAATGACACCACAATTAAAACGAGAGATAAAGCAATAAGTTGAGGGCAAGGATGAGCGTGAATATTTGTTTAGTAGTCGAGAAGGAGTTAATAAACCAATCAGCCGAAGCACAGCATACAAAATATTAAATAAAGCAGCATCAGATGTTGGACTGGAAGAAAATATAGGCACTCATACTTTAAGGAAAACATTTGGCTATCATTTTTACAAACAGACAAAGGATGTAGCACTTTTACAGGAAATATTGAATCATTCATCACCGAAAATTACGTTGCGTTATATCGGCATTAATCAAGATCAAATGGACAAGGCGATGAAGGACTTTAGAATTTAACTATTCTATTTAGTTCCCTTTAATAAGATGGTGAGGAATTGAATTTTAAGAAATGGCTAAAAGTGTTGTAATAACTAGCTCTAAAGTTATGTGTTGAGTTCAACACAATATACATTGAAGTGAACTGAAAGGGGCCAAATGGTGATGGAAATTATGAAGAATTATGCGGATTTATTACGCATTATCGATATAGTAAAAGCTGAGATTGAATGTTGGAGATAGACAAGGAGTATTGGATAGGTAAGGATGAGCAGTTACCATTCTTTTCAACTGGTGCTAGTAAGTACGGACTTGATGTTGCATCTCAGCGAGTAGATCGTTTGAACAGACGTATTACGTCACTTGAAATTAAGCTTGAGCATTACCAGGCAATTGAAAAAGAAATTCGAGAGAACATAGAGAAGCTAGAAGGATTGGAATATAAAATTGCTAAATTGCGTTTTATTGATGGCATGACCTATCAGGAGATTGCTGATGAGTTAAAGTATTCATATGGTTATATTCGGAAAGTAGTGTCACAAGGTAACAAAGAGGTAACAATAAGACTTGTCAAACAGTGATATATTTATAGATGAAGAAAAAGGGAAGCGCACGGAAATGCGCTATAAACTAATTGTCTTACAATAATAAGCACGTTCGCTTGTACGTGTGTTTCGCAAACAAGCATTGTGACTGCTTCAAAAGGAGCAGTCTTTTACTATTCCATTTATATTAAAATTAATGTATGATTTTGTTATTATTTGTTTATAAAGGAGTATTTATGGGGGATATAGTAAATGTTGAAATTAGAGCTTGGTGGTTATTAATAATACCATTATTATTAATATTTTCTCTTTTTATTATTGCAATGGTTATGAAAAATCCAGCTAATGAAAAAGAGAAAAATATAGAAGAAAAAGAGAAAACATTAACTAGTTGGATTGAAAAGAAAGATATTTTATATTGGTTGTTAATAATGTGTCTAGGAGCAATCAGTATATTTACTTATCAATATAGTGGCGATAAAAATGTAATTAGCCATTGGGGATTTGCGGGTACTATTGTATCTATAATTTTAGCGGTTCTTGCAATCATATATACTTATTATCAAAGTGCTACAACAGTGGATTCAACTAAAAGACTTGAAAAATCTGCAAAAAAGGTTGAGAAAGTATCAACCAGAGTTGAAGTAGCTACAAAAGAACTTGAAAATAATAATTTAAATGAAATAATTAGTGATTTAGAAAAACGACTGTCTAGCCTTCTTTTGGAAATGAGTCATGGGATACAAGAAAAGCTAACTGCAAATTTTGAACCATTAAAGGTCTTTATGAATTTAAATAAAACTGTTTATTCTCTTGATAGTGGCATCGATATTCTAAATAAAGAAGAATGGGAAAAGTATTTAAACAACGTAATTATGGACGATCTGGAACCTGCAGGAATAACTTTACTTTATTCTTATTTTTTGTATGAAAATAAGTTGAAATATACAGATAAAGATACAAAAAAATGGTTAATTTTTACGCTTAGATCCGAGGGTGTTTCTGATGATGAACTTGAAATGTTTTGGGGTACAATTAGAGGTCAAATGAGGTTATTCTCTTCTTTGAATGTATTTACTTATTATAGATCTGAAAAAAATGATGATGAAGATGGCGTCTTAACTTATTATAATGAGAATGTGAAAAATATAATTAAAAACATTATAGAAAAAAATGGTGAACATTATAAGTGGGTTATAGAAGATTTAAAATTGAAATTTAATGTTAAATGAAAATCATTGGTGATGTAGTTAATATTGATGGTAATTACAGGACCGTGACTGAAAGAGCTTTTACATACAGTCCAAGAAGTATCATAGTTACAATCTATTTAGAAGAAATATAATCAGGATTTTCAAAGTCACACTCATTATGAGTTGTGGCTTTTTATTATGCTTCATATTTCTAGTAGTAACAGATTATTACGTTAGCATTATGGTTAGTGTAGAAGGCGGTGAAATAGATGAGTGTGAAAAACAAAGCAAAATATTTTAATATGGTTACAGTTATATCTATGTTAGTATCAACTTTCTTTTTTATAAAGATTGTCCTAAGAGAAGGAATTGAACAAGTTCATTATTTAACAACAATATTATATGTAGTAGCTATCATAGTGTCGATTATAAGCATTGTAGTACATTGGAAAAATAAACAGGTCATTAAGCGAAATGAAGGTCACGTCTAACCAGGTGTGACTTTTTATTATGCCTTGGTGGGTGGAGCAATACATTACCTGAAGCTAAACAGATTGCTGAACGTGCTATTTTAGAAGGTAAATTAAGCTATCCTACAATTCGAGGTACAACTAAATAATTGAAAAGCCCAGGTACTCAATTAATTTTGAGCCTGGGCATTTTTTAGTTGCAAATACAAGGCTACTCTTTTAAATGACCTAATTTTTAACTAAGTTTTCTTCATAACAATATTTATACAATTCAGCAGTTACATAGCAATCGTGTAGTGCATCGTGTGATTTTAAATGATTCAATTTTAAGAAACTTTTCAATGTAGCCAATTTGTGATTTTTCGTAAAGTCAATATATTTACGAGAAAGTGATAACGTGTCAATAACTCGATATTTTACATAAGATAATTTTTTCATATTATTAATATTTGTAAGTAAAAATTTCATATCAAAAGGAGCATTGTGAGCTACAATTGTTTCACCTTCTAAAAACTCCACTAATTCATATATCTTATCGAATATATAAGGAGCGTCCTCTACATCTTCATTTGTAATTCCAGTGATACGCGTTATCTTTGCTGGTATATTCTCAATCGGATTTATGTAAGTGAAAAATTCATCTACCTTTTCAAAGTTGCGATATTTAACTGCTGCTATTTGAATAATAGAACTTTCCTCTGGATCAAGTCCAGTAGTTTCAAAATCAAGTACTGTAAAATCAACAACGAATTTTCTTGTCTTTGTGTACTTTAAGTATTCTTTACTATCATTTATACGTTTTGGCTCATTAAATTCAGCCCTTAATGTAAGTGTGGAAGGCTCATTCATTCTTAGTTTTATAGAACCAAGTTCATTTTCTTCCTGTACTTTAATTTCCTCTTTAGGTTCTTGTTTTTCAACAGATTTATTAATAATTGGTTGTTTTTTAGAAAATAATTTTTTTAACCAATTCATGTTAACAACCTCCTCTTATATTACATTTTAGGTAATAAAGGAACGGTGTTTGTCAATATAGTTGTCGCATTTAGTTACTTTAGTATTTTGAAAGATTGGATGAATCCCCATGTTCAGTCA
>NZ_LIYL01000022.1:0-9084 GCF_001278875.1 Lysinibacillus sp. FJAT-14222
ATCAGAGCGACGGAAAGAAGAGCCGAAATGACGGATAGAAAGGCGAAAGCGACGGAAAGAAAAGTCCAAGCGACGGAAAGAAGAGCTGAAGTGACGGATAGAAGTCAGAGCGACGGATAGGAAGGTCCAAGCGACGGATAAAACCGGCAGGGTGACGGAAAGAAATCAGAGCGACGGANAAGAAATCAGAGCGACGGAAAGAAGAGCCGAAATGACGGATAGCCCCGCCAAAATCGTGGATAAAACAGAAATTGCCGAAAAGGCGTTATTCATGGGCTTTTTCGGATTTAACGCGCTGAGGATGCGCGAATATCAGTGCGTTAAATCCTAGTATGAGAAGTATATCGTAATAGGTTAAGCCTTACCATTTTACGCGGTTTTCTTCGATACTGCCTAGCATTTGTTTGATGACAAGTGTTTCGCCGTTGTCTAGTAATACGGAGCCGTCGTAATAGCCAAACATCTGATGTACTTCAGATTTTACGAGACCGGCTTTTGTTACAGATACACGCTCGAAAAACGGGGAGAATGTTAATGAAACTTGGTTAGAGAATTTCGTCTTAACTTTCCAGCGTTGCATCAAATCCTCTTGATTATAATTGAACAGTACATCCTCATGTATTTTTGTCATTTTACCTTCAACGAAAACAGCATTTTCGGTCATTCCAGTTCCGTCTGTCCACTTACCACCTAAATTGAGTCCAATTCGTCTACCTCGAACTCGCTGTGAGGCCATTCCCCAATTCCATGTTGATTCACGCGGCCAAACGCCACGACTATATTCTAGTACAGAGAAGTTTTCCTCAGGTGAAAATGTAAAGCGGCGAGTTCCAATTGTTACAACGCCAGAAGTGGGGAGTATATGATGCTTACCTATAAATTGGAATGTTTTGCGGTTCCAAGGAATGACTACATTCAATGACTCATCTGTAGATGGATGCTGAATGACAAGCTTCGCACGTAAAACATCTCCATCGAAGTCTGGGATAGAAACTGATAGATGTGTTTCATTTTGTAAATATGTCATATCAATCATCATTTCACTATTTTTGAATGATACTGAATCTAGCACCTGTGTAGGCATTTTTAACTTTCCACCTAAAGGAATTGTAATTGTTTTTTCAAAGTAGCGCTGTGTTTCATATTCAAGGAAATAGACGAAGCAGACCGCTGCGTAGTCTAGATGACTAATAGTAGCAGAGAATATGATCTCATCACCGTAGACACACCAATAATTCCATTTCTTTTTGCGCATAAAATGTCCACTTAAATTGCTATTTATGAAAGGTTTACGTGCAAATCCGATGGCAGCTGGATTTAAATTACCTTTTTTATCGCATAAAAGAGTAGGCTGTATAATTTCTTTCTCAGCATGCTGCTTCACATTCAACATCCCTTCTGGTCATAAAATAAAAATCTATACATCCTTTACCCCTATTGTAGCAAAAACTATCTTAGAAATGGAAAAGATAGTACCAAATAAGACCACTTTCGACATTTTTAAGAATAAGGACCTAACTAATAGAAACACTTCTATATACATATGATGGACATAAGGAGGGGAAGCGTGGCAAAAATGTATAACAGGCAGGCCGCTGTACAATATGCGAATTTGTGGTGGAACAGGCGTAATCCAGCATTTCCGAACTTTACTGTTGATTGTACGAACTATATATCTCAATGTTTATTTGCTGGAGGAGCACCAATGCGAGGTGCTCCAAACAGAGGGAAAGGTTGGTGGGGTCAACATAGCAATTGGAGTTTTAGCTGGTCTGTTGCACATTCCCTTAGATGGTATTTGGAAGGCTCTACGACTGGATTGAAGGGGAGGCGTGTACAATCTGCCGAAGAATTGGAACTTGGAGATATCATTTTTTATGATTTCCAAGGGGATGGAAGAGTTGACCACTCTGTAATTGTGACAAGTATTCAAAATGATATTCCATATGTTAACGCACACACTTCAGATAGTATTAATCGACCATATTTTTATGAAGATTCAACGGCCTATACGCCAAGCATGACTTATTTTTTCATTCATATAGATGATAGTTTTGCTTAGGGAGCTAGTAGTGTTAAAGCTCATCATTTTGTGATAATGTGAAAGATAGAAGATATAAATTCTAATATACTGTAATGTTATAGAAGGAGATAAGAATATATGAGCGAAAAAATTTTGTCTGTTAGGGATGCGATTATTGAGCGTCGTTCTATTAAAAAATTTAATGGCCAGTCGGTAGATCGTGGAGATTTAATGGCTATTATTGACGATGCGGTATGGGCACCGAATCATGGTAATCGAGAGCCTTGGCGTTTAGTCGTTGCTTGTGGTGAGGAGTTATCTACTCTTCATAATTTGTTGCGCGAACTAGCGATACCGAAATGGCAGGAGCTTTCAAGTGAAGATTTAGCGAAGCAAATGACAAAATTCACATTACCAGGTGGTTATGCATTTGTGATCGTTCCAGAGGATGCACGACAAAAAGAGCGTTTAGAAGATTACGCAGCGGCAAGTATATTTATTCAAAACATTCAATTATTAGCTTGGGATAAAGGAATCGGCTCATGCTGGAAAACTCCTGGGTTCCTAGATAATCCGAAATTCCGTGAAGCCTTAAAGGTTCAGCCGGGTGAGCGCGTGATTGCGATGCTACAAGTTGGCTATTTTGATGAAGCACCGAAAGGGAAAGAACGTAAAAAATCAGCAGATATCGTTACGATTTTTGGAGAATAACATAGCAAATCCCCTCGTTACTTTTTAGCGAGGGGATTTGTTTCATTTATTTTTGTAATTCCGCGACCTCAAATAAATAATCGCTTAAAACACGCAATCCTTTATCGAAGTTTTCTAAATGGAAATGCTCATTTGGTGCATGGAAGTTTTCACTTGATAAGCCGAAGCCCATAAGCACTACTGGCAATTCTAAAATTTCATCAAAGGCAGCCACGATAGGGATTGATCCTCCTCCACGTGTGTAAGCAGTTGGTACATTATATACTTTTTCGTATGAGCGACCAGCAGCTTGGATAAGTGGATGATCAAATGGTGTTAAGAATGGACGACCTTTATCGAATTCAGAGATTGTCACCTCAACGCCAGTTGGTTTATGTTTTTCAATATGTGCTTTTAATAGTGCCACAATTTCATCAGGCTCTTGATTTGGCACAAGACGGCATGTGATTTTTGCGCCAGCCTCAGCAGGAAGCACTGTTTTAATGCCTTCGCCAGAGAAGCCACCAAACACACCGTTGACCTCTAATGTTGGGCGTGCCCAAGTTTGTTCTAAATAGGAATAGCCAGCTTCACCGAATAATTCCTTCACGCCAACTTCTTCCTTCACGGATTCTTCATCAAAACCAAGCGCACGGTAAGCTTCGCGTTCTTCTTCAGTTAATGATAAAACGTTGTCGTAGAAGCCCTCCACTTGAATTGTCCCATGTTCATCACGGAAAGAGGCTAAAATGTCAGCTAATGCATGAATAGCGTTTTGGACACCGCCACCGTAAATACCAGAGTGAAGGTCACCTTTTGCACCACGAACATCGATTTGAACCCCCGTTAAGCCACGTAATCCGTAGCATACAGCAGGCTTACCAGGACCATATAAACCTGTATCAGAAATCAAAATTAAGTCTGCAGCTAGTTTCTCTTTATGCTCTTCAACATAGGCAGGAAGGTTAGGACTACCAATCTCTTCTTCACCTTCATAGATGAATTTCACGTTCACTGGTAAAGTGCCAGTTGTCGCAAATAGTGCTTCAATCATTTTTAAGTGCATAAACACTTGCCCTTTATCGTCACTAGCACCACGAGCAAATAATTTGTTATCTCGGATTGTAGGGTTGAACGGCTCAGTTTCCCATAAATTTAATGGGTCAACAGGCTGAACATCATAATGACCATAAAACAGAATAGTTGGTTTTCCCTCTGCGTGTAACCAATCAGCATAAACAACAGGGTGACCTGCAGTTTGCGTAATAGAGACGTTCTCAAGATTTAGCTTTTTAAAAGCGTTCGCTAGCCACTCTGCAGCATTTTGTATATCTCCCTTATACTCAGACAAAGAACTAATACTTGGAATACGTAAAAATTCATTTAATTCATGTAAGTGTGCTTCGCGATGTTCAGTGAAATACGCATCTAACTGCTGTACATTTGTCATCTAGCATCCCTCTTTTCAAATATTTCGATAATAGAAATAGTATAGCATAATGTGGTTGGGGAATCTTGCTATAGCAATGGTTTTTGCTGTATTTACTAATGATTTGCCCCAGTTTTAGCCCCACTTGTCTGTAAAGCATGGCTAGAGAGTGATACAGATTCCACTTCTAATTCCTTCAAAATATGTCCATATACATCCATAATCATTTTCGGAGTATTGCCAAGCCTTTCAGCGATTACCTTCACATTTAGCCCACGATTTAACAAAATAGTGCAATGCGTATGTCGTAAACCATGTATTGTTGTTTTAGGTAACTTAGTTCTCTTTAAAACTTTTTGCTTCAAAAATCAAAGCCACTGAATCAATTATAACTAAGCAATCATTTTCACCAGTATTTCCATTCATTGACCAATTACTATTTCGGAATACTCTTTTTTTTCCAAAATGGCTACTTAGAAGTTTTGCTACCTGCTCATCAAGAAACTTATCTCGGATATTAAAAACATCTTCTTTATATCTTTGGTTATCCATTTGATTGAACAATTCATAAAAATCCGAAATATAATTATCAGCTAGCTGCCCAATATTTATAATAGTAATATGATTGTCATTTCTGACTAAAAACTTATTTGAAATTCTATTGACTAGATACAAATCATCATCTGAGTATTTTTTGATTTCTGAAAAATCGACACAAAAAGTTTTTAGAATCAGCTCGATTTCGCTCAAAGTCAATTCTCCAATAAATTGGGGATCACCTAGTTGAAAAGAAAAAATTTCTTCTAAACTAATTTCACCTTTAATAAAATCATTTCTTCGCTCCATAACTATTGTTGGTATGTGTTCTAACCAATCACTAACCTTTTTTAAACATACAGATGAGTCTATTTTTTTAAACTTTCCAATCAGTTCTTTATCAATTTCAAATCTTGTTGAATTATTTATGAACCGCCTAGTTCGATAATAATTTGATATTTTTAGGGATTGGAAATCTTTATTTAAAGAATTCACCTCGAAATAATACAAAATCCGAATTAATGAAATAAATAAATGTAAAATTTCATTATATTCGTCATATTCGAATAAATCATCTGAGCAAGAATATTTCATCACCATAGCATACGTATAATCAATTTCAAATTGATTTATAAATTCAATTTTATTGACTTGCTGATTAATGAAGATTATCTGTACGAAATTAAAAAAACTTTGCCATTTTATAGATTTTGACAAAATAGCTATATTTCGTTTGCAATAATCGCAAATTTCTTCATTTCGCATATTATCTTTTTTAAATTGTTCACCCATATATTGAAGATTAGAGTAATTTGGAGCATCATTATCAATGTATATTTGATAAGTATTCACAAAATTCTTAATATCATTTATAATTTCTTTTTTTTTAGAATTACCCATAAACATCAATTCGCTTTCTAAAGGTAGTATCTTGTTTTCAAAAAAATCATACTTAATTATTATAACATTTGAATATACCCTAATATTACACTTCTTGATTTCTCATGTCAGCATTTTGAAGTATATAAAAATTTGACTACTTGTAGACTTTCAAATAGGTAGAAAAGGCCGCTAACTTGAAAATTCAAAACAATTGCCATGTCTATCCCTTTTTTAGGAAATAGTACAAGTGAAGTATCGTTTGTATTGTAGAATAGAGGTAAGCACAGTATTTGGTATATTATGTACATTTAAAAACGTTAAATTGTATTCAATATGAAAATAATTAAATATATAAGGTGGTGATTTGAATGAAGAACAGAATCTCCAAACCTATTATCAACATGGTCTTATTGTTACTTTTTCTTGTTGTTTTATGGTTTATAGGTAATGTTAGCCAGCTGTTATCTAGTAAAGAAAATACCGAAAGTGAAATTGGCTATATAGTAATGCATGAAGGAATAGTCTATTTTATTCAAGGAAAGGACGTTCAACAATCAGATATAGAGAGTTTCGCTAGCGAAAATTCAAATAAATTTGAATCAGTTTCAATTTTAAATAATGAATTGAAACTGTCTATGAAAGGGATTAAAAGTGGAGATAAAGTGAGGATTTGGTATTCTGAAATTTTGGAGTCAAATCCAGCAAAAATCAAAGTTATTCGTATAGAAAAAATGTGACCAAAAGTCTATAATTATAAAATACTACTTAATTACCATTTATTAATAATAACTTTCGTTTATTTCTTTTATTTAATAGAATGTTAGTTAACAACAGTCTAGGAGGAATGAAGATGAAAAAAATTACTTTAAAGTTTTTCTTTATGTTTATCTTTTTATTAGTTCCTATGAATGTCTTTGCAGAGGATCAACTTGGGAGTTTTACATTTGATTCAAGTGAATCGTCGCATCCTTATGATATGGTAAATTCGAAAGGTGAAATAATTAAGTATGAGGATTTCAGAAAAAGTAATTTGCAATTGATTAGTGAAACACCTAGTTTTCAAGGCACTGGAAAAATTACACCTGTTGAGATTGATAACTTAATATTACAAAGTAAATCATTTATTGATGTAACTCCTTCACCTGTTATTATTGAAGACAACTTATCTAAAAATACAAATGAAATAACTCCATATATAGTAATAGGCGAAGACGGTAGAACAATTGTAGAAGATACAGAAATAGCACCATTTAGTTCGATTTCGTATATTGAATTAAATTGGGCGGATGGTACAAGTGGTACTTGTACAGGTACTTTAATTGGTAGGAACAGGGTTCTAACAAATGCACATTGTGTAATCGATGCTGGAACACAAAGGGGTATATCTAGTGCAACAGTTTATCCAGGCGTAAGTAATAGCATGGGATGGTTTGGTTCTTATAATGTTAGGGATTATTTTGTACCTTCTAATTGGATTTCAACTGGTTCAACCTCAGAAGATTTTGCTGTTCTTGTTTTAGATGCAAGTAATAATAGACATGCAGGAGATGTTGCAGGATTTCTTGGAATAAGACAAGTAAATAATCTTCTTAATCAAAATGTTGGTATTTTTGGGTATCCGGGAGATTTAATAAGAGCAGGTGGTGTGATTTCTCAATTTGGTATGAGAGGAAATGTTACAAGAGAAGATACGTCTTTAGCCTTTTATACAATTGATACTGCACCTGGACAGTCGGGATCGGCATTATTAAATGCAAATAACCAAGTTGTTGGTGTTCATAGAGGGTCATATATTGTTAATGGGAACACTATGAATGGCGGACCGAAGATGAATTCAAATATGTTCAATTTTGTATCTCAAGCTTTGCAGTAACAATAACAGAAACTTAGCAAATTTACATGAAGCTGTCTAAAAAGAGGGTTTTTAACCAACAATGAATAAAAAGTAAAGGTAGAAATGCAAATAAAGTTGTTCCAGCAATTCCGTTAAATTAATACTTAGAGTAACACTAATTCTATATAATCTTTATAATGACAAACGAAGACAAAATTCTAAAAGATCAGGCACATATAAAAGTGAGTGCCTGATCTTTTTATGTAGAAATTGAAATTAGGGTATCGGTACACCTAAAGTATGCATCTAAAAACCTTTTTATATTAGACAATCATCATTATCCGCATCTTAACTCTCATGTTTGGATAAGTCAGATACCGTCACCAATTTATTAAAACAAACCTTTTGATTATTCTTAAGATTTCCTTTTAGTGAGAAATGATCCACGCCTACTTTAGAAACTACAATTGTATGTGTTATAATGTCGATTTTTCAATACTAATTTGGATATTGCTAACCGTGAAACTGTAAAGAAATGTTTAGCTACAAATGATCTTTTTATTATTCAAGGTCCTCCTGATACGGGTTAATCTACCGTAATAACAGAATTAATTAAACAAATTTATTCGAAGGAACCTAAAAGTAAAATTCTATTTACATCTCCTTCACATGTAGCTGTAGACCATCTGCTTTCAAATTTATCAGATGATTTATTTAATAGAATTATTGTAAGAATTGGAGATAGTGAAAAAATTTCTACTTCATCAGAGTAATTAAAACTAAATAAACAGATTAATAGATGGGCTGGGGAAGTTAAACAAAAGGTAAATAATAATGTTCAGGAAATAATTAAAGAAAAGTTAAATATAAATGATGCAGAAGAGACATTTATTGATGATATCTTGATTAATAGTAACGAGAAATCCGAAGTAGATGAGAGAATTTTAAATCCCAAATTTATTGATACTGTAAAGTTAATGAGTAAGTGGAAAAATAGAATAGAGTTGTTAGATGGATTTAATGATATTTTTGCAAGAGGGGCGTCTTTAATTGCATTCAACGTGTGTAGGAATAGCTTCAAATCACAATTTGAAAAATTTAACATATTATTGGGTTATAGTAGATGAAGCAGCACGTGCCACAGCTCCAGAATTAATATTACCATTGAAAACAATAAGATTTTAATAAAGCTCCATTCTCCATATAAATAATCCATTTCCATAGCTAAAAATTCTTCTATTTTTGGGTCTACTGTTGACGGTTTCGAAAACCAAAACATGCTTGTAAATAATGCGATTAAAGTAATAATAAACCTATAATGCTTCTTTTATATGCAAGTAATAAAAATAATGGGCGAATATACCAACTTAAAACATTATGATGCCTTTCAAAGGCCCAAGTAAAGAATTCATTGAGAACGTCCATGAATATTTTTTCTCCTTTAGAGTGACTTCACTTTCACATCATTATATTCAATTAATGATTAATTAGGAACGTTTACTACTTAAAAGTGCCATATCAGAAGTTTTAATTTTTATTTGTAAAATGGTAACTAAACAACATCACTTAGAATAGTTTGTAACCAGTTTTTGTAATTTTTCCATGATTTATAAATAACTCAAACTTCGCAGACTGAAATCGACAAATAAGCCTTGATATAATTAGGAAGGCTGGCGATCCATTGCTGAA
>NZ_LIYL01000032.1:0-7345 GCF_001278875.1 Lysinibacillus sp. FJAT-14222
ATCGGCGCTAAAGAGCTTAACTTCCGTGTTCGGTATGGGAACGGGTGTGACCTCTTTGCCATCATCACTAGACTATTAACGGCTTTCAATATACATCGTATCTTGAAACCCTTATGTATTTCGTTTTGAAGTTGATTACCTGTCCTTCAAGACAAGAATTATTGTATAACGTTTTCTCAAATTGTGCAATACTTTTTTATAAAAAAAAAGAAATTATTACTTTTTGAAGATATTTTTGTTACGTAAGAGAAATTATCACTCTGCTACTCATTATAACAATTGTTTAATCAAAAGAAAACAATTAATTTATAATGTCAAAACTAAATAAAAAATAAGCTATAATTTATTGCCTTATATTCTATTAATATATTTAATCATAGATTTTTTCTCTTCTTCATCTATTTTATTCAGGTGAAAGATCATTTGCCTTCTTTCACCTGAATAAATTTAACTTCTTTCAGCAAGTGTTCTGGTAGCGACAGCAACACACGACTGAGTGACCTACATCATGCTGTTGCTGTCGCTTCGCTTTCGCACAAAAAACATCTGTTGCTGCCGCTGCGTTAGCACTACGCTTTCGCACAAAAAACATCTGTTGGCCTAAAGCCTCCGGCGGATAGCAGACAGTTCCTTTTGTAATCTGTCTATTTCTTCAAATGTTGTTACTGGACCAAAAGAAATTCTAAAAAATTGGCGAGCTGCTTCCATAGAATAGCCCATTGATAAAATCGCCTTCGTACCAGATTCACTATGAATATCACAGGCACTTCCTGTGGAAATACATATCCCTGCTTCATTTAACTTTAACAAAACGTACTGGCCCTCGATTTTCTCCATCAAAATACCGCAAATATTAGGCAATTGATCCTTACATTCCATGATCCGGCACGTTTCTGGTAAATTTCGCTTCAAATATTCGCGTACTGCTTCAAAATGCTGCCGCTCATAATGATATTCTTCAATCGCTGTTGCAAAGGCGACAATTGCTGGAGTATCTAATGTTCCTCCCCTTAACCCACGCTCATGTGTCACACCTGGTGCTAATGCAGGGACACGGAGCTTTGGATTAATATAGATAGCTCCACACCCTTTTGGCCCACCTATTTTATGAGCTGAAACAGTCATAGCATCCACTTGCTGTTTTAATGGAAGCTTACAAAAAGACTGAACACAATCGACATGCAAGAGGACATTTGATTGTTTTGCAATCTCTGCAATTTTTTCTATAGGTTGAATAGAGCCTATCTCTGAATTTACATGTTGGATAGTGATTAAAGCCGTATCTTCTCGTATTGCTTCTCGTAATTGCTCCACATGAATACAACCATCTTGTTGTAAAGGTAACTTCGTGACTTCAAAGCCCATTTTTTTAAGTGTATTTAATGCTGCATGTACGGATGTGTGTTCAGCTTGTGATGAAATAATGTGCTTCCCTTTATTTGACGCTAAAGCTAATGACAAAATCGCAATTAGATTGCCCTCAGTTCCGCTTCCAGTAAAGATTACACCATCACTGTTTACTCCAAGAGATCTTGCTACAACAGCTCTTGCCTGTTCAACAAAATAATGCGCTTGCCCTCCTAAATCATGTAAGCTTGCACTATTTCCATAATACCGTTCTGCTACCTCACAATATGCTTTAAGAGCTTTTGGAGTCATTGGAGAGGTTGCAGCGTAATCTAGATAAATCATCTTATTCTCCTTTCTAGTTCATCAGGTCTTGTTTTCTTTTTTATTTTATGTAAAGATATGTGTCAAGACAACTGTAAAGAAGGTATAGGTATGGATGTAATGACAGATGTACTTATTATTGGTAGTGGCATCGCTGCACTTCAAGCTGCTCGGCTGCTAGGAGAACATTTTCAAGTACAGATTGTTACAAAGTCATCTGTAAAAATGAGTAGTTCTTATCGTGCTCAAGGCGGGATTGCTGCTGTTACGAGTCAAGAAGATCATCCAAAATTTCACATTGCCGATACATTGACTGCTGGTGAATTTCATCATGAAAGAAGGAATGTTGAAGTACTTATAAAAAACGGCACAGATATTATGCGTGATTTTTTAAAAGAAGGCATCCCAATTGATCGACAAGCTGATGGGTCGCCAGCTCTAGGCTTAGAGGGGGCGCATAGTCATCACCGTATTTTACATGCAGGTGGTGATCGTACTGGTCAAGTAATGATAGATTATTTGCTCGATCAACTTACATCTACTATCGTTGTGAATTACTACGAAATGGCTTACGAGCTTTTATTAAATACAAATGGGGATTGTGTTGGCGTTCTGACAAAAGGAGCAAAGGGAACGAAGCGCTATCTTGCCCACCACATCATTCTCGCAACAGGAGGTGCAGGCGCTCTTTATTCTTGTACGTCCAATTTTGCTACAAATACTGGCGATGGTATCGCTTTGGCCTATCGTGCGGGAGCTGCCATCAGTGATATGGAATTTATGCAATTTCATCCAAGCTTACTTTGGTGTAAAGGCGAGGCTAAAGGTTTAGTCTCTGAGGCTGTGCGTGGCGCCGGAGGAATATTTGTTGATGCACACCGTCATCCCATAATGAAAGGCATACATGAACAGCTGGACCTAGCACCACGCCATGTTACTGCACATGCGTTATTTGATAAACGTGCTGCTGGGCAAGAAACATTTATTGATATTTCAAATATTGAGCACTTTGAAGAAAAATTCCCTACGATTGCTCAGCTTTGCTATGACAATAACGTTAATTTACAAAATGGCTTAATTCCTGTGGCACCTGGTAGCCATTTCTTAATGGGTGGTGTTGTTGCTGATGACAAAGGAAGAACATCTATCTCTAATCTATATGCAATTGGAGAAGTTGCTTGTACTGGGGTGCATGGTGCCAATCGTTTAGCTAGTAACTCTCTTTTAGAAGGCATTACGTTTGGGCAAAGAATGGCCCAATACATTATTCAAACGGGTTGCAAGCAAGAAAATTTCTTGATTGATGACAAACATCACCAACAATCAATGCCGTCATTATTTACAAAAGATCAATTACAACAAACAATGATGCACACATTAGGCATTGTACGAAATCCTATCGATATGCAACAATTCGTACAACAATTGCCGTCATTGCAAATACTTCTTCATGCTGATTTAGATGGGTTGAATCGACAAGAACTTGAACTTTACATGATGCATACTGTCGCAACATTAATGGTACACGCAGCCATTACACGAACAGAAACTCGCGGAGCTCATATTCGCACTGATAAACCACAAAATGATAGACGGTGGGTAAACCGCTGGATCATTTTTCGACAAGGACAGATGAAAGTGAGGAATTCATTGTATGAATATCATCAAACTCGAGGAAATGCTCAAGCAATTTTTCAATGAAGATATAGGAGATGGGGACTTATCGAGTGAATTTATATTTTCTGCCGAACAGCAGGGATCTTTTTCGTTTTATGCGAAAGAAAGTGGCATTTTTTGTGGAGCCCTCATCATTGAGCATGGATTTCTTCTACTTGATCGATCAATGGAAATTATACTTTGTAAAAAAGATGGTGATGAAGTAAATACCGGTGATGTTCTCGCTGTTATTCAAGGTCCTCTTCAAAAGTTATTAATTGGTGAGCGGGTGATTTTGAATGTTATCCAGCGCATGTCTGCTATCGCTACAGCTGCAAATTTAGCGGTGCATGAAACAGCAGGCACTAATGCGAAAATATGCGATACTCGCAAAACAATGCCGGGAATGCGTATGTTGGATAAATATGCTGTTAGAATCGGTGGCGCCTACAACCATCGCAATGGTTTGTACGATGCGATAATGCTAAAGGATAATCATATTGCGTTTGCAGGTAGTATTACTAAGGCAGTACAGGCTGCCCGAGAGAAAATCGGTCACACTATTAAAATTGAAGTGGAAATCGAAACAAAAGCACAGCTAGTTGAAGCAATTACAGCCGGCGCAGACATCATTATGTTTGATAATCGTAGCCCTGAAGAAATACGTGAATGGCTTCCTGCCGTTCCCCCACATATTGCTACAGAAGCTTCAGGAGGCATCACACTGCAAAATTTAAACACCTATGCTAAAACAGGCATTCAATGGATTTCTCTCGGAGCGCTAACACATTCAGTAAAAGCCTTTGATATTAGTGCACTTGTACAAACGAAAGGAGCTAATTCCCTTGTCCATCACTAGTTTATTACAACAAACGTCACTACTACCAGAGCATTATCGTGGATTATCTAAAAATGAAATGGAATCTCGCATTATAGCTATAAAAAAGAGATTAGGTAGTAAACTCTTCATCCCTGGGCATCATTATCAAAAAGATGAAGTGATTCAATTTGCAGATGTAACAGGAGATTCTTTGCAGCTTGCTCAATTATCAGCAGCTAACAAAGAGGCTGAACATATAGTATTTTGTGGAGTACATTTTATGGCAGAAACAGCTGACATGCTTACAACTGAACAGCAGCATGTTTACTTACCTGATATGCGAGCAGGATGTTCAATGGCAGATATGGCAGACATTTATCAAACAGAACAAGCATGGCCGATTTTACAACAGCTTTTTGGCGATACCATTATCCCGCTAACATATGTCAATTCTACTGCTGCCATCAAAGCATTTACGGGAAGACATGGAGGAGCCTGTGTTACATCGTCCAATGCAAAAGAAATGGTTAAATGGGCATTTACACAAAAACAACGTATTTTCTTTTTGCCAGATCAACATTTAGGTAGAAATACTGCGTATGATTTAGGAATACCGCTAGAGAATATGGCAGTCTGGAATCCTCAAACAAATATGCTAGAGACAGATCAGTCCCCAGAAAACATCCAAGTCATCTTATGGAAGGGACACTGCTCTGTGCACGAGGGTTTTACAGTTCAGCATACGGAGTTTGTACGTAAAGCTCATCCAAATATGCACATCATTGTTCATCCTGAATGTAGTCGCGAGGTTGTTGCCGCTGCAGATGATGCAGGTTCTACAAAATACATTATTGATACGATTAATAAGGCACCAAGTGGTTCAGCATGGGCAATCGGCACAGAAATGAATCTCGTTAATCGTATTATTAAGCAGCATCCTGATAAGCAGATTATCTCTTTAAATGAGAACTTCTGTCCTTGTCTTACAATGAATCGAATTGACCTTCCCCATCTACTCTGGTCTTTAGAAAGTATAGAACAGGGGCAACCGCATAATCGCATTCAAGTAGATACTCACACAGCTGAAGAAGCACGTAGCTCACTTGAAAGGATGCTATTAAGAGCTTAAATGGCAAAACGTCTACTCATTTTTGGTAGACGTTTTATTTATTATAATTACTTGAGTCTTCAAACGTGAACATGTTGTGATGTTCAATTTTTAGAGAAAATTATTAGAATCTTAAAAACTATTCTTATACAAAAAAATGCAGTAGATGTATATTACATCTACTGCATTTTAGTATGACCCGTACGGGATTCGAACCCGTGTTACCGCCGTGAAAGGGCGGTGTCTTAACCACTTGACCAACGGGCCAATGGCGGAGAAGGAGGGATTTGAACCCTCGCGCCGGTTACCCGACCTACACCCTTAGCAGGGGCGCCTCTTCAGCCTCTTGAGTACTTCCCCAAATAAAAAATGGCTCCGAAGGCAGGACTCGAACCTGCGACAACCTGATTAACAGTCAGGTGCTACTACCAACTGAGCTACTTCGGAATAATGGTGGGCCTAAATGGACNGACTCGAACCATTCACGCTTATCAGGCGTGCGCTCTAACCAGCTGAGCTATAGGCCCTTGGAGCGGGTGATGAGAATCGAACTCACGACATCAGCTTGGAAGGCTGAGGTTTTACCATTAAACTACACCCGCAAATATGGTGGGTCAGGACGGAATCGAACCGCCGACACTTAGAGCTTCAATCTAATGCTCTACCAACTGAGCTACTGACCCATATTTTTAAAAAATGGCGGTCCCGACCGGGATCGAACCGGCGATCTCCTGCGTGACAGGCAGGCATGTTAACCGCTACACCACGGGACCATTTGGTTGCGGGGGCCGGATTTGAACCAACGACCTTCGGGTTATGAGCCCGACGAGCTACCACTGCTCCACCCCGCGTTAATAAAATATTCTTTTCGAGTTTTTCAAGCACCATTTATAAAGATAAAAACTGGAGGAGGTAGAGGGATTCGAACCCCCGCGCGGTGTTACCCGCCTGTCGGTTTTCAAGACCGATCCCTTCAGCCAGACTTGGGTATACCTCCGTAACAATATATAAATGGTGGACCTTGCAGGACTCGAACCTGCGACCGGACGGTTATGAGCCGTCTGCTCTAACCAACTGAGCTAAAGGTCCTTTAAGATGGCGGCAGAGGGGATCGAACCCCCGACCTTACGGGTATGAACCGTACGCTCTAGCCAGCTGAGCTACGCCGCCAGGATCTTTATACTGGTTATCTTTTATGGTGGAGCCTAGCGGGATCGAACCGCTGACCTCCTGCGTGCAAGGCAGGCGCTCTCCCAGCTGAGCTAAGGCCCCATAAAATGGTCGGAATGACAGGATTCGAACCTACGACCCCTTGGTCCCAAACCAAGTGCTCTACCAAGCTGAGCTACATTCCGATAAATATTAATTTGGCGCGCCCGACAGGAGTCGAACCCATAACCTTCTGATCCGTAGTCAGACGCTCTATCCAATTGAGCTACGGGCGCTAATTATTAAAAGAAAAATGGTGCCGAGGGCCGGAATCGAACCGGCACGGTAGTCACCTACCGCAGGATTTTAAGTCCTGTGCGTCTGCCAGTTCCGCCACCCCGGCACATTTGGAGCGGAAGACGAGGTTCGAACTCGCGACCCCCACCTTGGCAAGGTGGTGTTCTACCACTGAACTACTTCCGCATGTGCATAAGATTTATTTATCCTGGCAATTATGAAATTCTAAAATATGGTGCGGGTGAAGGGAGTCGAACCCCCACGCCNTCCTAAGTCTGTCTGCCAATTCCGCCACACCCGCATATAATTGTTGGCAATTTAAATGGTGAGCCATGAAGGACTCGAACCTTCGACCCTCTGATTAAAAGTCAGATGCTCTACCAACTGAGCTAATGGCTCAAAACTATGGTGCCGGCTATAGGAATCGAACCCACGACCTACTGATTACAAGTCAGTTGCTCTACCTGCTGAGCTAAACCGGCTAATGGTGGAGGATGACGGGCTCGAACCGCCGACCCCCTGCTTGTAAGGCAGGTGCTCTCCCAGCTGAGCTAATCCTCCTGGGTTTTATGCCTAGCGATGTCCTACTCTCACAGGGGGAAGCCCCCAACTACCATCGGCGCTAAAGAGCTTAACTTCCGTGT
>NZ_LIYL01000063.1:0-6990 GCF_001278875.1 Lysinibacillus sp. FJAT-14222
TTACTCCTAATTATTTTCCTCAATTCTGAAAAACTAGCCAAATTCCCTAAATCTCAGATGGCTGTGAATAATTCAGGCTAAATTCTATCATTTTGCTTTCTAGTAGTTCATCAACAATTCTATTGGCATCATTATATACTACTCTGAAATTATCATCATATAGCAAATAAATTCTTTCAATTAAATTATACTCCCCATTAATCACCAAATAGTAATCATCAGTAAAAATCATTGTGATTTGATATTGTTGAGAAGAAAAGTCTTTAAAAAAGTTTACACCTACTTGCATAGCTAATCTAGGTTGATTTTTATCAAAAGTATGTGCTTTTGCTAGATTTAAATCATTATGTGCGAAAGATAAATTTTCAAGAGTACAGTCAAATGCTTGATTATTATGATGTTCCACTATAAAACCTTTTTCTTTGGTTTCTAGAAATTCCTTTATTCCATACCAATGAGCCATTACCGATTGATGTAATGTAGAATGTTCTAAGAATTCTTTATTGCTCGTTTTTATATAGGTTTTTTCACCATTTAAAAATTTCTTTGTATTTACTGTCCAAGATAACTTGGAAATCCAATCCCAAAAATCTGCTTCAAATGTGGTATAACCTAAAAAACCATGTTCTTCATTTTTAAAATAAATTTTATCCTCATCATAACTTAGTGACAATTTCATTTTATAGCTTTCCCCCTTTGTAATTTCTATTTTATCAAAAAGAAATTATAGGGTAAAAGTTGTTATAACAAATATAAAAAACGGAGTCAACTGTAGAATTGAAATAAAGTTGCGATGTTTATAAAAAGGATACGATGTTTAAAATAAAGTCGCGACGATTATAAAAAAGTTACGATTAATAACCCTGGGTATTGGCTCAGTGGGCCACGTCCGGACGATGCCAGGTACGTGCTTTCCTTGTAGGTCGCCGTTTACATGCTTCAGGATGAGTTTGGAACGGTTTCTGTAACCTTATTCCCGCAAGTTTTTCATCTTGTTCAAGAGCTTTTACTAGAAGATGAATTGCTTTACATTGAGAGAACGCTTGAAAAGCGCTTTGGTAGACCTCAAGTGAAAATAAAATATGCACAAACGACGAAAAGAATATGAAATTGAAGGGAATTTTAGAAACTGCATAAATTTTTATGTAGTTTTTTCTTTACTTTCAAATAATTATTTTGTAAGATAAAGCCAACTTCAAAAGTGGCCAGACCACTTTTGAATTCATTCAGTAAGAGACGCCATCATCTGAAGGTGGTGGATTTTGTTTCTTTATAGTAGGTATCCAAACACCTACTGAATGAAGATAAAGCCTTTGGATGCATTGTTTATCTGCGCGAAAGGAAAGCGACAGCAATAATTATTCCAAGGCGAATAGATTGACCGAGGAGTTGATCGTATGGATAAAAAAACCGAACAAAAGAAAGTGTTTTTAGATATCGTCCAACAATTACGACAACTTATTAAAATGGAAAAAATACAGGCTGGTGAAAAGTAACCTTCCGAATGAGTCCTTTCAGAACGTCTGGGTGTCGGGCGATCCTCTGAGAGAGAGGCATTGCGAAGTTTAGAGTTGTTAGGTCTTATTGAAACGAGACATGGGGGAGGTACGTTTCTAGCTTCTACACAAAAGCATCAGCTCGTAGAAATAAGATAAAGCCTTTGGATGCATTGTTTATCTGCGCGAAAGGAAAGCGACAGCAATAATTATTCCAAGGCGAATAGATTGACCGAGGATGATCGTATGGATAAAAAAACCGAACAAAAGAAAGTGTTTTTAGATATCGTCCAACAATTACGACAACTTATTAAAATAGAAAAAATACAGGCTGGTGAAAAGTTACCTTCCGAAAGAGTCCTTTCAGAACGTCTAGGTGTCGGGCGATCCTCTGAGAGAGAGGCATTGCGAAGTTTAGAGTTATTAGGTCTTATTGAAACGAGACATGGGGAAGGTACGTTTCTAGCTTCTACAAAAGCATCAGCTCGTAGAAATATTGTCGCTGTTTATATTAGAAGATGAAAAATCAAAAAGGATGTCGAATTAACGCGACAAATTCATGAAAAGGAAGCCATTCGCGTTATAAGTTGTACAGAGACTCTGCGAACACTACCAGTGTGGGGCAGTTTTTTTGTAAAGCTAGAGATAGAAAGTACGATTAATTGTCGGGATGTTTTACGAGAAATAATCATCACGTCAGGAAATCGTCTTTCACTAAAAGTCTGGTTTCAGTTAGCAGTTTATGCCGGTGACCGTTTAAATCGAAACTCAACAGAAGCAGAAAAATTAATCATTCAATCTATGTTGAAATCGATGCAGCTTGGCTATGAAAAAGAAGCATTAAAAGCTTACGAACATAAATGCTGAACAAGGCATTTAGACAAACATAGGAGGAGTAAAACATGGCAATACGTAGCTTATTTAGTAAAAAGAATGAGGACGGACAGGAAAAGGGATTTCCAGAAGGACTTATGACAAAATGTCCAGAATGCCGTCACATTCAGTTAACAAAGGAATTAGAAAAAAATCATAAAGTGTGTACAAAATGCGACCATCATTTCAAAATGACTGCACAGGAGCGCGTAGCATATCTCTTAGATGAAGGTTCATTTGTTTCAATGGATGATCATTTACAAACAAGTAATCCACTTAATTTCCCTGATTATGTAGAAAAAATTTCAGTGGCTAAACAACAAACGGGATTAAGCGAAGCTGTACTAACTGGGTTAGGTACTCTTAATGGGGAAGAAATTGTTGTAGCAATTATGGATTCTCATTTCCGTATGGGCTCAATGGGTTCCGTTGTAGGAGAAAAAATCACACGCGCCGTTGAAAAAGCTATTGAATTACGTGTACCGGTTATTATCTTTACTACTAGTGGTGGAGCGCGCATGCAAGAAGGTATTCTATCATTAATGCAAATGGTAAAAACGAGTGCGGCATTAAAACATCATAGTGAAGAAGGACTATTGTTTATATCTATCATGACGCATCCTACATACGGTGGCGTTTCGGCAAGCTTTGCTTCTATTGGAGATATTAATATTGCTGAGCCACAAGCATTGATTGGCTTTGCTGGTCGCCGTGTAATAGAAGAAACATTAAGAGAAAAACTACCAAATGATTTCCAAACGTCGGAATTTTTACTAGAGCATGGTCAGCTTGATGCAATTTTCCATCGAAAAGATTTACGAAATCAAGTAGCAATGCTTGTAAAAATGCATACGAGAGGTGGCGTGCAACATGACTAAAAAAAATTTAGCTTTTGAAGAACCAGTAATACAATTACGAGAAAAAATTGATGAATTAAAAACGATTGCTACAGAGGCAGATGTAGATATGACAAGCGAAATCGAAAAGCTTGAAACACGTCTAACACAGCTAGAACAATCTATTTATGCCAATATGAAGCCATGGGATCGTGTACAGGTTGCTAGACATCCAGAACGACCAACTACTTTACAATATATAGAAGCTATGTGTGAAAACTTTATTGAGTTACATGGAGATCGTACATTTGGTGATGATGCAGCTATTCTTGGAGGAATTGCTCTCTTTGAAGAACAGCCCGTAACAATTGTTGGACATCAACGCGGAAAATCAACTAAAGAAAATATTCGACGAAATTTTGGTATGCCACACCCTGAAGGATATCGTAAGGCATTACGCTTAATGAAGCAAGCTGAGAAATTTAAGCGCCCAATTATTTGTTTTATTGATACAAAAGGAGCCTATCCGGGTAAGGCAGCCGAGGAACGCGGCCCAAGTGAAGCCATTGCTAGAACTCTCTCTGAAATGGCGATTCTAACAGTACCAGTTATTAGTATTGTTATTGGGGAAGGCGGAAGTGGGGGTGCCATTGCATTAGGGGTAGCTAATCGCGTCTTTATGTTAGAGAACTCAACGTATTCGGTTATCTCGCCTGAAGGGGCTGCATCGATCTTATGGCGAGATGGTAGCCTAGGGAAGCAAGCTGCAGAAGCAATGCGTATAACAGCACCTGACTTAAAAGAGCTCGACGTTATTGATGGAATAATCCCTGAAATAACTGGTGGAGCACACCGCAATGTTGCGAAGCAAGCATCTTATATAAAAGAATGTATAAGCGTCACACTAAAAGCATTGAATTCTCTAAATGGCGAACAATTAATTGAAGATCGCTATGAGAAATTCAGAAAGATTGGACAATATACAGAAGTTTAAATTCATTTTTAGGTTATTGGACATGTGAATTTGTTCGTAAAGAGATAAAAAATGTTTCTTAAATAAAGGCTGTTTTCGTAAAGTTTGTTGCTTCTGCAAACTAAATGGTTTTGCGGAAAGGCATTTTCATTTCCCCTTATATTAGTACACAAGATTTCTAATTTTCTTTAAATGGAAGTGTTATAATTTGTAAAAGCAGAAGGGGATGATATCCAGGATGATATTTTTTCTAATTCTATTATCTATATTTTGTATAATAACGGCTTTTAGTCTTGCTTATAAACGTTCTTGGCAAGCTAAGATTATTATATGGGGACTGTTCTCTGTACTACTTTTTTCCCCTATAATCAGCTTTTTCCTTATAAGAATAACTCAGTATGTAACACAAGATTCGTGGTCAGGTTTACTTGGTGTGTATGCTTTTCCGCTTCTTGAAATAATTTCAATCCTTATGATTATTATTGGTTGTATAGGCTTTATAAAGAAAAAGGTAACTAAAAAATTAGAACACCGTGAAAATTAGTTTAAACTCTTTCTTTAAATATTTACTTAAATCAATATTATTTGTTTTAGCAACAATCTTTGAGAAAACAGCCTAAATAAATTAATATCCTAATGATGGAAGAAAAAAGAGTTGTAGTTTGTAAAAAAGATTGATCATTTATAATAAAGTTCGATTATTTGTAATATAGTTTGATAAAAATAACTTCGCATTTAAATAAAACCCACGCATTTTGATCAAACTTTTTTCAAAATGCGTGGGTTTCTTCTATTATAAAATCAACGATTGCAACAAACTTTTAATCAAACTTTATTCCAAACCAACACTTTTGTGTCTTATTAATTTGCTTTAAGTGACCATTTACACAGAGTAATTTAAACTTTATGAGTTTTCATCTGTCCATAAAAATAAAATGTCTAAAAGTTCTTGTCTTCATAAAAAATAAAGTGTCTAAAAGTTCTTGTCCAAAGAATCAAAATGCTTTAAAATCCTCGTGCAAAGAAGGTGGGTTTGTGGCAGTGTCTAAAAGTTCTTGTCCATATACAGATATTATGGGAAGTTGACGTATACAAGCCCTCCTCCACGCCAAATAATTTTAGTTTACATAATATAAATTATAGGAAGTTATGTATCAAAGAAAAGTATGCTAATAACATTGAGACGAAACAGCTGTACATGGACACCAAAGTCTAAACTTTACTTCATTATCAAAAAAGTTTAGACTTTGGTGTCTTCTTTTTTATTCCTCATAGGATTCACTCAAATGTTTCTACTATAAAAAAATAAAAAGAATCCATAAAAAACATGATTAAAATGGATTCTTTTTATTTTTTTATTTTATATCGAAATTTTCTTGGACGTTTCTCACTTAATTACAATAATAATTAGATGTTTTTTCATACTTATTTTACCATTTTATTTCAGATTAGTTTTGGATAACAAATATTTATATGTAGAAATACTGTTTTTATTACTAAATTTCCACTTCCTAAATTCTTTTCATCCTGAAATTTAAAACTATTTTCCATGATTTTTTAACTTAACTATTGTATTGTATCTTTAAAATAATAATTTGATAGTCACTGTAAATTCCAAGCTTGCGAATTAAAACAGTAAAAGAGTTTGTTGTTCCACTTCTTCAGTTTTATCACAACTTCTTCTGCATGATATGGATTCACATAGAAAATACAATCCTCTATGTTCGATGATTCATCCATGATTAAATTTCCGTTATCCACTTGTTTCTTTAAAGCCAAAAAGACATCCATATAAATATAAGGTCTCTTCATTACACCTATAGAAAATCTTTTATCAAAACCAAAATCATCAGCCATAATATGACTAATCGCCACCGCACTATGCTGACCATTCAATACAAGCGAATATGCTATATCATTGAATGTCGCACCATAGCTGAGTTGTGCTTTTACTGTGTCAATTAGTTTGGCGTCCTTCTCCCTTTTTTCTTGCAACAATCTTTCAATGCGTTCATTTTCCTGTTGTTGTCTTTTATACTCAGCATCGCGTGAGCCTTTCTCTCAGCTTCCAACATATCATCAATCTTCTTCTTTTCTTTAAGTAATTCTTCAATTTGTCTTCTTGTTTCCTGACGCTTTTCAAGTTCAACTTCACGCTGAATTTTTCGTTGCTATTCCTCTAATGCTTCTATTTGTTTTTCAAAATGTTTATTTACCCTATTTATTTGTCTATCTAAAAACGGAACATTCATTTCGATATGTTTTTTAATGCTTTCAGAAACTACTGTTTTATCAGGGAGTCTTTCATAGTATTCATAGTAGTACTCGTTATTCCCTGTTTTCCATAAGAGTTCATCTAATTCATTTATAACTCCATCTATTTCATTCACTTCAATATTTAAAAATGCACTCAAGTGATCCTTTCCATATTGAATCTTTTTATGAGTTATCTGATGTTCAATTGTAAACATGTATCGTAACCGTCGACCACAAGCACATCGTCCTCCTAGATTACCTGGACTTATTTTACCTTTTAAACTCAGACAAATTAGAATTATCTATGTTAATCCTATATCAATTATACTTTTAGGCTAATTTATCAAATTAATCTTGTCTAATTTAGAGACTATCAAATTTGTCTAACTTAATTAATTATAATTATTGTAGATTTGATTTCTTTTCAATAAAAAGTGTCTGACTTCTATTATAATATTTTCATCGGTATATTATTTAAAAATCCTAAATTGCAATTACAAGTTGAACACTTTTTTTTAAAAACACCCCAGAGGTTCCTTTGTCTTCTGTTTGTCGG
>NZ_LIYL01000036.1:0-4609 GCF_001278875.1 Lysinibacillus sp. FJAT-14222
GCAGCTTCAGCTCGTTCTTTCCATGTTGAGTCAGGACTTAACATTGTTTCAATATCTTCGAAAAAGAAATTAAATGTAGATTTTAATAGTTTCTTTTCATGATTTCTTTGTTCTTCTATAAATTTGTCTATTATTTCACGTTCTTTTTCTTTTTTAGTTTTACCTTTATTCTGAGGCATAGGACAGGATTTTTCTAAATTTATATACTTTGATCCACCTTTTGGAATTACCACTTTCTGTCCAGTAATCATATCTTTTCCAGTGGTCATTTCATATAGAGTCTTAATATTTCCGAAAACAGGAATGTAATTTAACCCCATAGAAACTAGTTTAAGATTTTGAGCTTTTTCATTCTTTTTGACTTGTTTGACAGCAGCTTTGGCCGCATTGCTGGCCTTTTTAGTTGCTTGCTTAACAGTTGCTTTTTTCACTGTAAGTACTGCTTTTTTCGCAGCCCGTTTAAACTTCCTGGCCAATTTTCTCCTGGATAGCCTATTTCTAAGCTTCCTGGCCTTTGTAAAAAGCTTACCTCTCTTTTTCTTACGCTTCTTCTTAAGCTTTTTCAAGAGGTTCTTTAATTTTAATTTATTTTTCGACTTTTTGATTTGCTTTTTAATGGCCTTTCCTGCTGCTTTTTTTGCACTCTTCACAGCAGGGATACTACCAAGGAGGCTGCTTATCGCTCCAAAAAAACCTATATTCTTACCTTTCCCCTTCTTCGCCATTAAGCACCACCCCCACCAAGAGGGATCATGCCCATGACGTCTAGGGCAGATTCAAGGTCAGCTCCGTCTTCTGATGCATCAGACACGGATACAGGTGCTTTGTTCGAGCCTTCCATTGTCACAATCTGTCCCTGTATATCGGTAATTCCGTCGAGAACGAGACTGCTGGAGCCACATGTCAAGTGCATAGATTCTGTTGCGTTCATCGAAATGCTTTTACCTGCAAAGGTGATATCATTGGCTTTTAGTGTAAGTGATTGCTTACTATGTACTTCTACCCCGCTTCCCTGATCCAACTTTAGGAAAACGGAGCCTTCCTGTGCAGTAAATGTGACAGCTTGTGGGTCTAGCTTGATGTCCTTGCCTTTTGGTGTGCCCCAGTAGGACGTTTTGGGATCGGCTGTTTTTGGGTTGGAGTCGCCGCCCTTTCGTACACTATGGCGGACAACGGCAACTTCCTCCCGATGTGTCGGGAAGGCAAGATGAACGTTATCGCCTTTCTCTCGTGTGCAAATATAAATCTAATAGTAAGTACGTGTTCATTTTATTTAAATGTCACTGCAACCAATCTCGTACGTCGCCTTACCATCAGTTTTTGATTTAAAAAGGGACATTCTTAACACAACATTAATAAAACATAAAAAACCTTGAAAGACAAAAAGCCATTCAAGGTTAATAAATCCTTTATTCTCAAATTAATTTTTCCTAAAATGATTTAATATTGTTTTTTTCACTTCAATATTATTCCCGTAAATCTCAAAAAATGAATAATCAAAAGTACGAATTTCTATTTCTGCAAATAGATGTTGTAATCCCTCACTTTCTTCAGTTTCAGGTAAATGATTGAAATTCCAATTAATCTTTTTACCTTTTTGAATAGCAATGAATACCCCTGACTCAAATTGTATTATCGTTTTCACTTTATCTATTAATTCATCTGTTGAAAGTACAATACAAAGTTCCTTTGGATTCTTAGGAAACAACTCGTGAAGAGATGTCTTACTAGTACCTAATACATCAAAAATATACCAATCATGACTTTCGGTATAATCCTTAAGAGATATTAAAATTTCAGCTAATTGCCAACCTAAGCAAGAAAGCTCTTCATTAAAAAACTTATTACCACGTACCTTTAGCATAAAAGCTGGTTCTTTTAAATTCATAATTTTACTCCCCAATGACTTATTCTTTAAAGCTCCATGATCCATCCTTAAAAATAGCTTCGTGTGAATGTGGGTTTACATGGTCCCCTCTACCATGGTCTGTACAGTCTGTCCGTTGAATCGGCATCCCATTTTTTCCCCACTCAAGTGTTTGAATATACTCCTTTTTTAATCCCAATTTGAGTGTGTGGATTCATAGAGTCAGGTTTATGAGAAGTACCATTAACCAATTTCCCATCTTTATTTCTTGGTAACCCTAATTTGTTCCCATTGGTATCCTTAGGCACATACATAGGATTTTCCGTACCCTATGTTGTAATCTTAAAATCCGCTAATAAAAAACAATCTATCTTAAACTTTATTAAACTACTTCTTCCTCTTTTATTATCGGTAATTTATAGGGTATATTAGTATATTTTATTTCTTCGGTTCAAGGAAAAACCTTGAAAAGCATAGTGAACTCCTCAAGGTTTTAAAAATAATTTACTGGAATGTCAACACTAAATTGAACATTTTATAAGGATTGCGATTCATTTTGAGATATTTCTGTTTCAAAGTGTCTATCTTATAAGATACAGTTTAAATAAGTTGCCCATTTTTTAATGTCCTTTACAAAGGGTACACTGGTATGTGCCTCTATAGGTTTAAGTTTTATCTCAAAATTTGTTCAATAGCACTTTCTAAATCAATTGCTTCCTGACCAATCACCAGTAAGCAACTATCTTCATCGGATGCAGGCTCAAAACCGATTCTTATTTTTGGAATATCATATTTGTCTTTTAGAACTAAAAGAGATTCTACTATTTTCTTAGATTTCAACTTTATTTCAGTTCTCGCACCTACTAATAACTCTCTTTCTGAAAAATTAAAAGTAATATCCCCTGTATCTTTATCAAAGGAAAATATTATCATAACATTATTTAAGCTACATCCTATTTCTATTTGGTTCAGAAATACATTTCCCGTCCCTAACGGAGTGAGTATTTCTTGGTAACTTTTAATTTGATGAAATTCAATATTATCTCCACTATTCTTATCAAAGAAATGAGATGACTTTACTTCTGGTGAACTAATCAAAAGTTCTTCAAACACTAGTTTATTTAACTCATCTTTTCGGAAGTCTTCTAGAATAATTTCAAGATTTTCCAAACTATCTACTCCTTTTTTATTCGTCAATAAAGCCCTTAAATGTTCCGTCTTGATTAAGTCTTACTCCACGACCATCAGGCTACTACGTAGTGCTGAAAGTAATTGTCCAAGGGTCTACTCATCCCTGACTATTCAACTCTAATTCATAGTAATGCTCTGGCCTTGTCTCAATTCTTAGGGTATGTAAGTGACCTTCTGTTTCTCTAAAGTTTTTAAAATACATATGAATGTATACATCGTCACTTTTGCGCATGTGCAGTTCATAGCTATATGTTCCAATTGCAATTTAGGGATATCTTTAACTGTATACAATTAAAAACTATTTATATCTTTGTTTATCACCACGAGCTTTGTCATTTTCGTTAGTTTGTTAGTTATTCCATTTTAAACTATCCTTGCCATTTAAAGTGTCTCTCGCTTAATTCTCGTTCTTTTCTCCGTATCCCCGTATTAAAATAACTTAATGCTACAACATTCATGAGCTCTCGATTCTCAAAACACATCTTTTTTCTCACTTTGTCCCACTATCTTTTACGCCCATAAATGTCATCTTAGTATCTTTTCTAACAGTAAGCATTTTCATGTGTCATAACTGACCATCATTAATTAAATATACATCCCATCAGTTTTTCGTATAAGTAAAAAACCTTGAAAGGCATATAGCCAGTCAAGGTAATCAAATTTTTTACTCATCTTTCATATACAGTAATGAATAATTCTCCGTCCTCCTCCTCGAACACACTTACTACTATCTCCCGATCTGGGAATCTGTTCTTAAAGCTAAGTGACCAAAATATTTTAAGAACCTCTCCTAAAGCCTGTATTTGCTCCTCTAAGTTCTCATCCTCATCAACATTAATATGAAAAAAATCTCTAACTTGATATAAGTTCATCATTTTTTCTATATTAACTTTATTTTTTTGACATTCCTCCTTCCACATTTCGAAATATTTTTCTGAAAACTTATCTTTTAATAAAAAACATCCTTCGACTTCAATAACATCCGGATAAAAAAATTTCGCAAACCCAAGTGCTGTTTTTATATCTGATTTCATATTTACATAGCTCCACCATGTAAATTTCCCTTCATTAACATCTTTAAACTCCATAAATTCGCTATTTATTTCATCATTGAACAAGAATATCACATCCTAATCTTTTTATGGAATATTTTTAGGTATTTCAGACGAGTCAGCTGGTCGAACCTCATAACCATTTTGAAACTTCTCCCCTGTTTTAGGGTTAGTATTGTATTTAGGCTCTTTTACATTTGGTCTAGGAATATCTCCATGTTCTTTTCCTGTTACACGAACCTCTTTAACAATTTTACCGTCGGAACCGTAAGTAGTATATTTAGTTATATTACCGTCCTTATCTCTCACTACTTCTGTGGAATTAGGCGTACCATACTCCTTAGGTTTATTTCTATTTTTTTTGTCCTTTGAAGTATTAGTTTTATCCGTACCCTTAGGAATATCACCCTTAGTTGATGCCGCATTTTTCGATGATTTAGCAGCTGCTTCGGTTGCATTCGTCGCGTTTTTGCTGTTGGAGAAGAGATTTAATGTAGCC
>NZ_LIYL01000027.1:0-2456 GCF_001278875.1 Lysinibacillus sp. FJAT-14222
GACGAATACTAATCGATCGAGGACTTAACCAAAATGTTTGAAACATTCAATGCACCGTTTATCCAGTTTTGAAAGAATAATTTCTTTCATTAAGGATTTCAAGATACGAGTAGTTCGAGGAAACAATGGAGAGAGGGAAGGAGCGTACTCAAGTACGTGACTGACTGAACGACAGAAGCTGACAAAGAAATACGATGTATATTGAAAGCCGACAATAGTCTAGTGATGATGGCAAAGAGGTCACACCCGTTCCCATACCGAACACGGAAGTTAAGCTCTTTAGCGCCGATGGTAGTTGGGGGCTTCCNCCCCTGTGAGAGTAGGACGTCGCTAGGCAATGAAGACAGTCAGCTGTGTGCTGGCTGTTTTTTTATGTTCGCCTGGCATGCGTATGAACTATAGGGTGCAAATCCCGAACCGCGAAGACAGAAGTAGTGGTTAGCCAATAGCATGGGTGCCCGTGGTGACGGAAAACCTGAAGGGAGTTGGCGGCAAAGCACCGGTCTGAGGAACACGAATCTCATAGAAGGCTAGGTATGATTGGATAAGTGTGCAGAACAACACAAAGTCCTTTCTGTCGAAGGTCATATCAAGTAAATGAGGCGGACAGATGGTGTGAAAGTGCATGTGCTTACCCAGGGAGGTCTGATGGAAACACAAAGTTCACTTTAACCTACTTAGTGACAAGTAGCTGAACCATCAGAAGTCAGTAGAGGTCATAGTATCATTCACTTTTAGAATGAACGAGAAGGATCGAACAATTCGGGAGAATACCCCCTTTGCATGCAGTTTTCTATGAGGAACACAGATAATCCAAGATGGATCGACTCGGTGGAGGTAGTGGTGAATCCCAAAGGAACCATAAGAGGGTGTAGTAGAAACTACGTTAATTATCTGAATTGAACCGCCGTATACGGAATCGTATGTACGATGATGTGAGAGATCGGGGGTTAGTCACCTCCTTCTACTCGATTTTATGAGTAATACTAATTCATTTAAATAAGGCAAGAAGCTGAAAAATAATAGCTTCTTGTTTTTTTATGGCATAATTTTTATCTCATCGTATTGATCGCCTAGAAGAATACCATGTAACGATAAAGGAACTTAAAAATGAAATGGATGTATATTAAATAAAATTTGGTTGTTGTTAAGGGATTAGGCTTTGTTATATACAGTGCCTAATCCCTTTTGTTTTATAGATGTAATTTCAAAGAGTTACAGGAATTCGATATAAACCTACATATTTCTAGTTCTAATTATTGTTACTAGTTCTTATAATGTAAAGATTACTTGAAAAAGGAGAGGGAATTTTGTGGATTGATGGTGTTTTTTCTGGAGGAGGTTTGAAGGGGTTTGCGCTAGTTGGTGCGTATCAAGTACTAGAAGCTGAAAATTTTCGCTTTAAACGGGTAGCAGGGACGAGTGCTGGGGCTATTTTAGCTACTTTCATAGCTGCAGGATATAGCGGAAAAGAAATCCAAACTATGTTAGAAGAGTTGGATGTACCTTCATTACTAGATCCAAGGAAAACAATCTTACCATTTCCGTTTATGAAGTGGGTTAATGTTTATCACCATTTAGGTTTATATAAAGGAAAAGCATTAGAGAAATGGTTTTTCCAGAAATTAGCGAACAAAGGAATATATACTTTCGGAGATTTACCTAGAGATTCATTAAAATTAGTGGCATCAGATTTAACAAATGGCAGAATGATTGTTTTACCAGACGATTTACACAATTATCATATTGATGCAAGGGATTTTTCAGTTGCATGTGCCTTACGTATGAGCTGTGGTATACCATTTTTCTTTGAACCTGTTACGTTAAAAACGGGAAAAGGAGAGTCGGTTATTGTAGATGGTGGTGTATTGAGTAATTTTCCGTTATGGGTATTTGACGATAGAGAAGGACGTAAAGTACGACCAATTATAGGACTTAAATTGAGTAGACGTAGAGAAGAACAACGACCACATGAAATTAAAAATGGATTAAATTTATTTGAAGCTTTATTTTCAACTATGAAAGATGCTCATGATGAAAGGTATATCTCAAGACGACATGAAAGAGATATTATTTTCATTCCTGTTGATGATTATAGTGCCACGCAATTTGATTTAGATGAAGAGACTAAAGAAACGCTTTTAGAAATTGGAAGGAACCGTACTATTCAATTTTTAAAGACGTGGCCAAGATTTAAGTTATAAAGCTTTTAAAAAAACGATAGAAAACTATTGACGTGCTATGAAATAGGTGATATTATATAAAAGTTGCTGTTGAACATGCAACTAGGACAATATAAAAATAAAATAACTGTTTGACACTTTATATAAAACATGTTATTATATAAAAGTTAACTCTTAACAAAGAGATAACGATTGCAAATGAACCTTGAAAACTGAACAAGCAAAACGTAATCAATAAAGTTTTTAGTAGCTAACCTTGAGTTGGTGAACGAA
>NZ_LIYL01000077.1:0-622 GCF_001278875.1 Lysinibacillus sp. FJAT-14222
AAACTCTCCATAAAAAGAAATTTGATAAGCTCAAATTGTTTTGCTGGCATCATGTTTGATGTCCAAAATTTTGTTTCATTCACTAACTCAAGGTTAGTTACTAAAAACTTTATTGATTACGTTTTGCTTGTTCAGTTTTCAAGGTTCATTTGTTTTAATTGGTGGAGCCTAGCGGGATCGAACCGCTGACCTCCTGCGTGCAAGGCAGGCGCTCTCCCAGCTGAGCTAAGGCCCCATAGTTAATTTTAGGAAATGGTCGGGAAGACAGGATTCGAACCTGCGACCCCTTGGTCCCAAACCAAGTGCTCTACCAAGCTGAGCTACTTCCCGTTTGTTATATTGGCGCGCCCGANGTTAATTTTAGGAAATGGTCGGGAAGACAGGATTCGAACCTGCGACCCCTTGGTCCCAAACCAAGTGCTCTACCAAGCTGAGCTACTTCCCGTTTGTTATATTGGCGCGCCCGACAGGAGTTGAACCCATAACCTTCTGATCCGTAGTCAGACGCTCTATCCAATTGAGCTACGGGCGCTAATTATTAAAATAAAATGGTGCCGAGGGCCGGAATCGAACCGGCACGGTAGTCACCTACCGCAGGATTTTAAGTCCTGTGCGTCTGCCA
>NZ_LIYL01000078.1:0-609 GCF_001278875.1 Lysinibacillus sp. FJAT-14222
TATTCATGTAATTTCTTAAAGGCTTCATTATGACGAATTAACGGCATCATGACTCGAAATAAAAGAGCCCGTAACTTTCTTCTTCCTCGCTTGGATATTCGTTTTTGTCCTTTGTGTTGTCCAGAAGAGTTTTCACGTAATGTAAGTCCCGCTAGTTTAATTAATTGGCGTGGATGGTCATATTGTGTGAGTGAACCGACTTCTGAAAGTAGCTCGACAATCGTTCCGTTGCTGATGCCTGGGACAGAATTTAAGTAGTCATAGTCCGTCATTTCTTTTGCTAGTTCGGTTAACTGTTCTGTTAAAGTGTCTAATTGGCTTTGCATCAATTTGTACTGTGTGAGAAGTGTGGCAATTTCTATTCGTGCCATCACGAGTCCCTCTGTCAGTCCAATGGAGTGCTGTGCTACCNAGTGCTGTGCCAACTAATCGTTTCGCTTTTGGTAGTTGGGGCGATTTCATTCCCTTCACTTGGCGATACAAAAACAATAACTCTTCTGGCGCCTTCCCTTGAATATCACTAGGTAGTGGTGTCATTTCAAGCGCCGCATAAGCCATTTTTCCGAAGTCTTTAAACACCGTCATAAATTCCGGAAAGAAACGATCAAT
>NZ_LIYL01000024.1:0-14330 GCF_001278875.1 Lysinibacillus sp. FJAT-14222
TTTTCTGCAGTATATTTAACCATAAAAAACTGCACCTCCAATTGTTAGATGTGTCTAACAATTGGGGCGCAGTTCATCTCCAAAATATTGATGGTCGTTTTTTTGTATTTAAATAACAAAAATTTCTTTTTTAAATAGCGAAAGATAACAGGAAACTTTTATGAAAGCCCTTCTGTCTTTAACTTAGCAGTGCGACTGTCGCTGCGTTTCACTCACGCTTTTGTCGCATTTTCACTTCTGACAAAGTTATTCTTCCTTCAATTATTGAAGTTCGATTAAAGCTCTCCAGCCTTCAATTTAGCATGCCACTCTTTTAGGAATGGGATGTCTCCTTCTTTAATTGCGCCTGATTCGTTAGCTGCTTCAATTAAATAATCGAAGTTTGTTAGAGATGCATATTGAATGCCTGCCTCATCGAATGCTTGTTCAGCACGTGGAAGGTTGTATGTGTAGACACAAACAACGCCTAGTACTTCACAGCCTGCTGCGCGCAAGGCTTCTACAGCTGTAATGGATGAGCCGCCTGTAGAAACGATGTCTTCTACTACTACGACTTTTTGACCCGCTGCATATTTTCCTTCGATTTGGTTACCACGGCCATGCTCTTTTGCTTTAGAACGTACGTAAACCATTGGTAAATCTAAAATATCGCTTACCCAAGCAGCATGTGGGATACCTGCTGTTGCTGTACCTGCTACGATTTCTGTTGCGCCGAAGTTTTCTTTAATAAGAGATGCTAAACCGTTTGCTAATTGCTTACGAATGACAGGGTCAGAAATTGTTAGACGTGTATCACAGTAGATTGGTGATTGAATGCCTGATGCCCATGTGAATAGTTCTGTTGGATTTAATTCTACTGCGCCTACCTTTAACATAGCGTGTGCGATTTCATTTTGTAATGTCATAGTTATGCCTCCCATAATTCACTTACGATTTTATATGCTGCTACTGGATCTTGTGCGCCTGTAACGGCACGTCCAACGACGATTAGCGAAGAACCGTCACGTTTTGCGCCGTCTGGTGTTGCAATGCGCTTTTGGTCGTGTGCATCGCCACCTGCTAATCGGATACCAGGTGTCACGCGTAAGAAATCTTCACCACATACTTCAGCAATTGCCTTTGCCTCATGTACAGAGCAGACAACACCATTTAAACCAGCTTGATTTGTTAAGCTTGCGTAATGTAATACAGATTCCTGTAAAGATAAAGCAATTTTTTGCTCTGCCTGCATTTGCTCTTCTGTTGTAGAAGTCAGTTGCGTTACGGCAATTAATGCTGCACGTTCACGTCCTGCCGGAGTACCCGCTTCAAGCCCTTCAAGTGCTGCCTCCATCATTGGACGTCCACCTGCTGCATGAACGTTGACTAAATCTACCCCTAATTTCGCTAGGCCTTTCATAGCAGAGCCAACTGTATTCGGAATATCGTGTAGCTTTAAATCAAGGAAGATGTCATGGCCTAGATCTTTTACTTTTCGTACAATATCCGGCCCTTCCTGCATATATAATTCCATACCAATTTTCACGAAAAGAGGCTCATTGAAATGCTTTAAAAAATTAAATACTTCTGCTTCTCCAGGAAAATCTAGTGCAAGGATTGGTTTTGTATTCATGAACGATGGCTCCTTCCGATAATTTCTGAAATATGCTCTACTCCTAGTTTATCGAGCTTTGCTGGTAATTCTTCAATAATAGTTGGACAAACGAAGTGATCGACAAAGTTTGCTGTCCCAACAGCAACTGCAGATGCACCAGCCGACATAAAGTCGATAACATCCTGCGCTTCTGTCACGCCACCCATCCCAATAATCGGAATATTGACAGCCTTATACACCTCATAAACCATGCGAATCGCAACTGGTTTTACTGCAGGACCAGATAAGCCGCCTGTACCATTAGCAATCACTGGTTTACCTGTACGCTCGTCTAAACGCATACCGATTAGTGTATTAATCATTGTAATGCCATCTGCACCACCCGCTTCAACAGCTTGTGCAATTTCTACGATATTCGTTACGTTTGGTGATAGCTTTACATATACAGGCACTTCAGAAACAGCTTTTACAGCTTTAACTAGCTCGCGTGCTGTTGCAGGGTCTGTCCCAAATTGAATACCACCACATTTAACGTTCGGACAGGAAATGTTAAGCTCTAATGCTTTAACATTTGGTGCAGTTGAAATGCGTTGTGCAACTTCCACGTAATCTTCTGTCTCCGTACCGGCAACATTCGCAATGATTGGCACATCATACTGTTCTAGAAACTTCAATTCTTCATTCATTACTTTTTCAATGCCGGGATTTTGTAAACCAATGGCATTCAACATCCCTGCTGCTGTTTCTGCTACACGTGGAGTTGGATTGCCGGGACGTGTTTCCACAGTCGTAGCTTTAATCATAATAGCGCCAAGCTTTGATAAATCATAAAGCTGCGCATATTCACGCCCAAAGCCGAAGCAGCCGGAAGCTGGCATTATTGGATTTTTTAAATCTAAACCTGGTAATTGAATGTTTAAACGACTCATAATGCCACCGTACCTTTCGGGAAAACTGGACCGTCAGAGCATACTTTGACATAGTCTTTTGCTACTTGATCTGTTGTTTTACATACGCATGCGAAACAAGCACCGATCCCACAGCCCATACGCTCTTCAAATGATAAATAACCTTCTTTTTCTGGATAAAAGCCTTCAAGTGCTTTTAACATTGGTAGCGGACCGCAAGAATAAAAGACATCGAATTCAGGTGCTCGGGACTCTAAAACATTTGTGACAAAGCCTTTTGTCCCTTTAGAGCCGTCAACCGTTACATAATGTGTTTCTCCAAGGGCACTGAATTCTTCCTCATAAAAACATACATCTTCCGATTGAAAGCCTAGCACATGAATTGTTTTAACACCACGTGCGTTCAATTGCTTGGAAAGCTCATGTAATGGTGGTACACCGATTCCCCCACCAACTAGTAGGGCTGTGCCTCCCTCTTTAACTGCTTCTACAGGGAACCCATTACCGATTGGACCTAGGACATTGACGAGTTGCCCCTCACGATTAGTCGCTAAAACCTTTGTGCCGCGACCTTCCGCACGATAAATCATCGTAAATTCATTGTTGTCTTTATCTATGTTTGCAATACTAATTGGTCGACGTAAAAGCGGCTCCATTGAATCTGACACCTTTACATGGACAAACTGGCCAGGTGTCATATCCTGAACCAGTTCTCCACGAAGTGTCAATTCGAAAATGTTTGTCGCAATTTGCTTTTGAGAGACGACCGTCATTTTCTCTTGACGAATCATATTAGTGTACTACCTCCGCTTTTGGCATTTGCTCTGCTGTGAATGTCATTGATTCAATAACACGGACCATCGCTTCTGCTGTGTCTAATGAAGTTAAGCAAGGTACGCCGTTTTCAACTGACTCACGACGGATTCGGAAGCCATCACGTGCCGGTTGCTTACCTTTCGTTAATGTGTTGACAACAAGCTGTGCCTCACCGTTTTGAATTAAATCGATTAATGTTTGACCTTTTGCACCGATTTTGCCAACTACATCTGTGCGTACACCTGCTGCTTCAAATGCTTTTGCTGTACCTTCAGTAGCGACAATACGATAGCCTACTGTTGAGAAGCGTTTTGCAAGTGCAATTGCTTCCTCTTTATCTTTATCGGACACTGTGAACAATACTGTGCCTTCTGTGCGAATTTCCATACCTGCTGCAACTAAGCCTTTGTAAAGTGCTTTTTCTAATGTTGCATCTTTCCCCATTACTTCACCTGTTGATTTCATTTCAGGTCCTAAAGTAATGTCCACACGACGTAATTTAGCGAATGAGAACACTGGTACTTTAACAAAGACACCTGTTTGCTCAGCTGCTAAGCCTGTTGGATAGCCTTGTTCTACGATTGATTTACCAAGAATCGCTTTCGTTGCAATATTCGCCATCGGAATGTTTGTAATTTTACTTAAGAACGGTACTGTACGAGATGAACGTGGGTTAACCTCGATGACATATACTTCGCCCTGTGAAATAACATATTGAATGTTCATTAAGCCTACGATGCCAAGACCTTTTGCAAGGCGAGTTGTGTAATCCACTAACGTATCTTTTTGCGCTTGTGTTAATTTTTGTGGTGGGTATACAGAAATCGAGTCACCAGAGTGAACCCCTGCACGTTCGATATGCTCCATAATACCTGGGATTAATACATTTTCACCGTCACAAATGGCATCTACTTCAATTTCTTGACCCGTTAAGTAGCGGTCTACTAATACTGGATGATCAGGAGATGCTTCTACTGCGTTTTCCATGTAGTGTTTTAATTCTTCTTGATTGTAGACAATTTCCATCGCACGTCCACCTAGTACGTATGAAGGACGAACTAGCACAGGGAAGCCTAGACGTTCACTAATAGCAAGTGCTTCCTCCGTTGATACAGCTGTTTGACCTAGTGGCTGTGGAATGTTCAAGTCGCGTAATGCTTGCTCGAATTTGTCTCTGTTTTCCGCACGGTCGATATCTTCAAGTGTTGTACCTAAGATCTTCACGCCATTAGCAACTAATTTATCAGCAAGATTAATAGCTGTTTGACCACCGAATTGTACAACTACACCAATTGGTTGCTCAAGGTCGATAATATGCATAACGTCTTCGATTGTTAATGGCTCAAAGTATAACTTATCTGAAATCGAGAAGTCAGTGGATACTGTCTCTGGATTCGAGTTAATAATAATCGCTTCGTAGCCCGCTTCTTGAATTGCCCATACTGAGTGTACTGTTGCGTAGTCGAATTCTACCCCTTGACCAATGCGGATTGGACCGGAACCAAGTACAACAACTGATGGCTTGTCTGATTGAATTGATTCGTTTTCTTCCTCATACGTGCCATAGAAGTACGGTGTTTCAGATTCAAACTCCGCTGCACATGTATCGACCATTTTATACACTGGGATAATGCCGTTTTCTTTACGATATGCATATACTTCCTCTGGAGTTGTTTCCCAAAGCTCAGCAACTTTTTTATCTGCAAAGCCTAGACGTTTTGCTGTACGTAATACATCTTTATCGTTTTTATGGTCAGCAAGTGTTTGCTCCATATCTACGATGTTTTTGAATTTATTTAAGAAGAATAAGTCAATGGCAGACCAGTCATGGATTTGCTCAATTGTTACACCGCGACGAAGTGCTTCACCGATGAAGAATAGACGCTCGTCACCTGCTTTGCGAATACGTTTTTCAATCCAAGAATCAGAGTTTTCTTCTGCATGTTTAAGCTCTAAGTGAACTTGACCCGTTTCAAGAGAGCGCACTGCTTTTAGCATAGCTTCCTCAAATGTACGACCAAGTGCCATTACTTCACCAGTCGCTTTCATTTGTGTACCAAGATTTCGCTTTGCTGATTCGAATTTATCGAATGGCCAGCGTGGAATTTTTGCCACGATGTAGTCAAGTGCTGGCTCGAAGCAAGCATACGTTGAACCTGTTACAGGGTTTTTGATTTCATCTAATGTTAAACCGACTGCGATTTTTGCTGCTAGCTTTGCAATTGGATAGCCTGTTGCTTTTGATGCTAACGCTGATGAACGTGATACACGAGGATTTACTTCGATCACATAGTAATTAAAGCTATATGGATCAAGGGCTAATTGTACGTTACAGCCACCTTCAATTTTTAATGCACGAATAATATCTAAAGAGATATTACGTAGCATTTGGTTTTCACGATCCGAAAGTGTTTGCGTAGGTGCCACTACAATGGAGTCACCTGTATGAATACCAACTGGGTCAACGTTTTCCATGTTACATACAACGATGGCGTTGTCAGCAGCATCACGCATTACTTCATATTCGATTTCTTTATAACCAGCGATTGATTTTTCCAGTAAACATTGTGTTACTGGAGAATATTTTAGACCAGATGTCACAATTTCCTCTAGATCTTGATCGTTGTAGCAAATACCGCCGCCTGTACCACCAAGTGTGAAGGCAGGGCGAACGATTACTGGGTAGCCAATTCTCGCTACAAAGTTTTTTGCTTCGTCTAAGTTATGGATAATATCTGATTCAGGTACTGGAGCACCTAGCTCATACATTAAATTACGGAATAGGTCACGGTCTTCTGCTTTATGGATCGCCTCTAATTTTGTACCAAGAATTTCAATATCAAGCTCATCAAGAATTCCTGATTTATCTAATTCAATGGCCATGTTTAAACCAGTTTGACCACCAAGTGTTGGTAGGATGGCATCTGGACGCTCTTTACGTAAAATACGTGATACAAACTCAAGTGTGATTGGCTCAATATATACTTTGTCTGCAATTTCTGTATCTGTCATAATTGTCGCAGGGTTTGAGTTTATTAAGATAACGCGATAGCCTTCTTCTTTTAGTGAAAGACAAGCTTGTGTTCCTGCGTAGTCAAATTCTGCTGCTTGTCCGATAACGATTGGACCTGATCCGATTACTAAAATAGTTTCAATATCTGTACGTTTAGGCATGTTGTTTCCCCTTCCCTGCTTCTACTTCCATCATTTCGATAAATTCATCAAATAGGTGATTCGAATCCTCTGGACCCGGTGATGCTTCTGGGTGATATTGCACTGTAAAGATTGGATATTTCTTATGACGTACACCTTCACAAGTACTATCATTTAATGCGATATGTGTTAATTCTAAATCTGTATCTTTTAATGAATCGATGTCGATTGCATAACCATGATTTTGTGATGTTAAGTCTGTACGGCCAGTGCGTAAATCTTTTACTGGATGGTTACCACCACGGTGACCGAATGGTAGTTTAAATGCCTTTGCACCGCATGCTAGTGAGAAGATTTGGTGACCTAAACAAATACCAAACATCGGCACTTTTCCTATTAAATTGCGAACTGTTTCAATACCTTCTTGCACATCTTCAGGGTTACCCGGGCCGTTTGACAGCATGATGCCATCTGGATGCCACGCTAAAATTTCCGCTGCTGGAGTATTGTAAGGGACAACTAGCACATCACAATCACGTTTGTTTAACTCACGAAGAATACCGTGCTTCATACCGTAGTCTATTAATACTACACGTTTACCACGACCTGGTGATGGGTAGGCTGCTTTCGGTGATACTTCACGTACATGATGTGTAATCGCTGGTGTTGCCTGTAATTTTGCCACGATTTCATCCACATTCACTTCTTCATCAGCCGCTGTTAAAATAGCCTTTACTGACCCTTTGCTGCGAATAATACGTGTTAATTTTCGTGTATCGATTCCTTCAATCCCTGGGATATCCTTTGATGTTAAGTACTCATCTACTGTTAAGTCACAGCGGAAGTTTGAAGGTGTTTTTGCTAATTCACGAACTACAAAGCCACGAATAGCAGGAGTGATCGATTCAAAATCATCACGGTTAATACCATAATTACCAACTAAAGGGTAAGTTAACGTTACGATTTGTCCGTAGAATGAAGGATCTGAAATCGTTTCCTGATAACCTGTCATCCCTGTTGTGAATACAACCTCGCCTTGCGAAGCTCGCTCACTACCGAACGCTGTGCCTGTAAATACTGTGCCATCTTCTAAAATAAGTAAACGTTTTTTCATTACTCTGCCTCCTGGTATACGATATTGCCTTCAAAAATTGTAAGGACTGGCCATCCTTTTGCAACCCACCCATTGAATGGTGTATTGCGTCCTTTAGATACAAAGCCTTCTGCATCAATTGTTTGTTCTTTCTGTAAATCTATTAAAATCATATCTGCTGAAGATCCAACTTCTAATGTGCCATATGGTAGATCAAAAATTTGTGCTGCCTTTACAGACATCCAGTCAATCAACTGTTTTAACGTCCATTTCCCTGTTTCCACAAACTGTGTGTAAAGCAGTGGGAAGGCTGTTTCAAAGCCTACAATGCCAAACGGTGCGCCAACCATACCACAGCATTTTTCTTCTACTGTATGTGGAGCATGATCTGTAGCGATGCAATCGATTGTGCCATCCATCATAGCTGCGTGAAGTGAGTCTTTATCATCTGCACCACGTAACGGAGGATTCATTTTCCAGTTTGCATCATCTGATGGGATATCCATTTCTTCAAGTAATAAATGATGTGGGCAAACTTCTGCAGTGACACGAATACCCGCTGCCTTAGCGTCACGTACTGCACGTACAGATTCCTTCGTTGATACGTGGCATACGTGGTAGCGTGCTCCAGCTGCTTCTGCCAGTAGAACATCTCGCGCAATTTGAACGGATTCACAAATCGATGGAATACCTGGTAAACCAAGCTCTTGATTACGCTTTCCTTCATGCATCACACCGTCGTAAATTAATGAGTTGTCTTCACAATGTGCTACAACTACCACATCGTGCTGTGCTGCATCCTTCATTTGCTCATACATTGTTGCTGCAAGCTGGATCCCAACACCATCATCAGAAAATGCGACAGCTCCATGTGCTTTTAATTCTTCAATACTTGTGCGAACCTCTCCTGAGATGTCCTTTGTTAATGAGCCGTATGGAAGTACTCGAATAACAGCACTTTCTTTAATTAGACCGTTAATCAACTGCATGTTTTCTACTGAATCTGGCACTGGTTTTGTATTTGGCATCGCACAAATTGTTGTGAAGCCACCTTTTGCTGCTGATGCTGAACCGGTAGCAATTGTTTCTTTATGTTCAAAGCCTGGTTCACGTAAATGTGTGTGTACATCAACAAAGCCTGGTGCAACAACTAAACCATTTCCTTCGATCATTTCTGCGCCTGCTACATTTACGTTTTGTCCTATTGCAGTAATTTTGCCATCTGCCATAGCGATATTGACTGTTTGTAGCTCGCCTTGTTCATTTACCATTTGTACATTGTGAAGAACTTTTGTCATGTTATTCTCTCCCCTTTAAAATTGTTTCGACTATAGCCATCCGTGTATATACACCATTTCGAACCTGCTCGAAAATTCGAGAACGCTCACACTCTACTAGCTCAGAAGCAATCTCTACATCGCGATTGACCGGTGCAGGATGCATAATAATTGCCTTTTCCTTCATTTGTTTCTCACGTTCAATTGTTAAACCGTACTCTTCATGATAGCTCTCTTTTGAGAAGCTTTTATTAACCTTATGACGCTCATGCTGCACACGAAGTAACATGATGACATCACTTATTTCGATTAAATCATCCCAAGAATGATGCGCTTCGAAACCGCCTGCCCACTCTTCTGGACAAAGGAAATGCACATTTGCCCCCAAGCGCTGTAATGCTAATGCATTCGATTTCGCTACACGGCTATGGGATATATCGCCAGCGATTGTCACATTCAACCCTTCAAAAGAACCAAACTCTTTTTTTATTGTATAAAGATCCAGTAATGATTGTGATGGATGCTGGCCAGCACCGTCACCTGCGTTAATGATTGCCACATCGATACCTTCAAGTAGTTCATTGTAATACTCATCTTCTTTTGCTCGGATAACTACCGCATCCATGCCAATCATTTCTAATGTCTTTACCGTATCGTACATCGTTTCACCTTTTGTCACGCTCGAAAAGCCAGCATCAAACGGGATAACGGTACAGCCGATTTTACGCTCTGCCATTTCAAAGCTCGTTTTCGTACGTGTACTCGGCTCAAAAAATAAGTTTGCTACGTTGTAGGCTCGAGATAACGATGATGCTTCACCATTTTCAAAAGCTTGCGCACGATTTAGGATGTTATTAATCTCTTCAGTTGTTAAATGTTCCATCGATAATAAGTTCTTCATCATGTACCTCCATTAAGTTGTGTGTCATGAACGTCTATGTAAAACGTTCGTTCTTTATTTAAAGTAAAAGCCCCGCTGATGTCATCAACGAGGCATAAGGAGGCGTGACAAACTATAGTAGGTTACACTCCTACTTTTAGCCTGTCCACAACTTCCCTTTTTTTGCCTCTCTGGACAATTCATTAAAAGGTACTACTTATTTAATTAATCATATTCTGCAACTTCTTTATCTCTTCCTGGTAATACTAAGTTTAAAATGACACCTATAATTGCTGCTAATGCCATACCTTCAATGGCAAATGAATTAGAGAATCGAAGCGCAGCACCGCCTATCCCTACTACTAAGATTACAGATGCAATAACCATGTTTCGATTATTTCCAAAGTCTACGTTATTTTCAACTAGCATACGTAAACCACTAGACGCGATAATACCAAATAATAAGATTGAAATACCACCAAGAACTGCGGTCGGTATTGTTGAAATGAATGCCATTGCTTTCCCAAAGAATGATACGACAATCGCAATGACTGCTGCTCCCATGATAACATACACGGAATAGACACGTGTGATTGCTAACACACCTATATTTTCACCGTATGTTGTTTTAGGCGGCCCGCCAATCAAAGCACTCAGTAACGTCCCTAAACCATCCCCTAAAATGGAGCGATGAAGGCCTGGATCTTTTACATAATTTCGATTTACTACTTTCCCCAAAACTAATTGGTGACCAATATGTTCTGAAATCGTTACGATGACGATTGGTACCATTGCAAGTAAAATTTTAGCTGTAATATTGAATTCATAGTCCACACCTGGAATCAAAAAATCCGGTAAAGCGAAAAATGATGCTTCTTTTACTGGAGTGAAATCAACAATTCCGATAAATACTGAATAGATATACCCAACAATTAGACCCATCAGAATAGGCATAGCACTTAAAATATTTTTAAAGTATACCGTGAAAATAATCGCTGCTAATAACGTGACTAAAGCTGCTGAAAAGTGTAATCCACTGTATTGAGATACTGTTTCAACAACTCCAGTTGCCTCATTGAGCTGTTCTACATTTATATTCATTGCCATATTTACTGCTGTACCTGACAATCCTAAACCAATTACGATAATAACGGGTGCGACAACAATTGGTGGTAGCAAACGCATTAACCACTTATAGCCCGTCTTCCAAATGATTAAAGACACAATTCCGTAAACTAGACCGACCGCTAGTGCCCCAATCATAGCATTCCCGGGATTCACACTAGCTTTATTTGCATCCAATCCATTCGCTGCGATTAAAATTGGTGAGATGAAAGCAAATGATGAACCTAGATAGGCCGGCACTTTAAACTGTGTCACTAATAAGAAAACAAGTGTAGCAATCCCACTCGTTAAAAGGGCAATTGCTGGACTAAGCCCTACCAGCTGAGGAACTAAGATCGTTGACCCAAACATAGCAAACATGTGTTGGAAACTTAATGTCAGTAGTTGGACTGGGGTCGGTTTATCGTTAATATCTAATACAGCATTTGACATGGTGTTTCCTCACTTTATAGTTAGTCTTCTTTATAGATAATGACGCAATCTTCTCCGTCTACCTCTTGTAAATTTACGACAATTCGCTCTGCTCCTGATGTCGGTACATTTTTACCAACATAATCAGCTCTTATTGGAAGCTCTCTATGGCCTCTGTCGATAAGGACTGCAAGTTGAATTTGTCCAGGTCGCCCTAAATCCATTATTGCATCAAGTGCTGCGCGTACTGTCCGTCCTGTGTATAGTACATCATCGACTAAAATAATTTTTTGATTGACGACCGCATCATCAATATCTACTTGCTCAACATGTGCCTGTTCATTATCATGCTTTGTTGTTAAATCATCTCGATAGAGGGTGATGTCTAGCTCCCCTGTACGGATTGGTTTGCCTTCAATTTTTTCAATTCGTTCTGCTAGGCGTTTTGCGAGAAATGCACCTCGTGTTTTAATGCCAACTAGAATACATTCATCGATTCCTTTATTGCGTTCAATAATTTCATGTGCAATGCGTGTTAACGCTCTTGTCATAGATTGGCCATCTAATAACTCATTTTGTGCCATGTAAGTTTCCTCCTCTCTTCTATCTATTGTTGGCCATGTGTCCATAAAAAAACCTCTCGAGGCGAATAGCCTGAGAGGGTTATATACGTGTTTAAATAGTATGTTGAAAAATTTGCAGCACAAATTTTTTACAACACATTCACATGTACCTTCTCAGCCTCTCTGGACTGCCATTAAAGGTGAATATTTAGTTAAGTTGTTCATTCACTTTCGTTAGTATAGACCTTCTTTTACTATACGTCAATGCATATTTCGTAAATCATTTAATAATTGTTCATAATCAACAGGAATTGGTGCTTCGAACTCCATATATTCGCCAGATGTAGGGTGATCGAATCCTAAAATTCCAGCATGTAATACTTGTCCACCAAAATCTATTGTCTTTTTTGGTCCATATTTTGGATCGCCAACAAGTGGGTATCCAATATAATTCATATGCACGCGAATTTGATGAGTTCGTCCTGTTTCTAAACGACATTCCAATAGTGTATAGTCGCCAAAGCGTTCGATAACTTGGAAGTGAGTTACTGCATGTTTACCTTTATCGACAACTGCTTGTTTTTGACGATCTTTTTGGTCGCGTCCAATCGGTGCATCAATTGTGCCTTTATCATGTGCAATATGCCCGTGTACTAGCGCAGTATATTTTCGTGTCACTGTTTTATTGACTAACTGATTCACTAACGATTCATGAGCTGCATCATTTTTAGCAACCATCAATAATCCTGATGTATCCTTATCAATACGATGCACAATTCCCGGACGCATAACGCCATTAATGCCTGATAAATCTTGACAATGATACATTAAGCCGTTTACTAGCGTACCTGTCATATGTCCAGGTGCTGGGTGTACGACCATGCCTTTTGGTTTATTCACAACAAGGACATCTGCATCCTCATAAACAATATCAAGGTCCAAGTTTTCAGCAATGACATCTAAAGGCTCTGCTTCAGGAACATCAATTTCTACAATATCCCCCACTCTTACTTTATACTTCGCCTTTACAGTCTCTCCATTTACTTTGACAACACCTTCAGTAATCCAATTACCAATTTGTGTACGCGACCATTCTGATTGCACACTCGAAAGTGCCTTATCAATGCGCTCTCCCTTTTGTTGTTCTTCTATTGTATATGATACTTGCGTCATTGTTTCACCTGTTTCTTTTCTTTTTTATCTTCGACGATTAAACCAATCATTAATATGACTACTGCAATTGTTAATGCTGCATCAGCAATATTGAAGATCGGGAAATCATAATTTATTACCGGAATTAAGACATTTACAAAATCGACCACTTCACCTCTAAATAAACGGTCAATAAAATTACCTATCGCTCCGCCTAATAAAAACATTAAGCCTACTTGGAAAATAGGTTTACCCTTAGCCTCTTTATGATAAAAATATAGGATGGCACAAATTACGCCTATCGTGACAATGCTAAATAACCACATTTGTCCTTCTAACATTCCCCATGCTGCTCCTCTATTTCGATGAGACAATATCCCAAACCATGGATCCCATACTGAAATTCGTTCCTTTAACTCCATATTTTTCACAATTAGCCACTTTGTCCATTGATCTAAAAGGACCACGAATGCAGCCAATCCATAATATTTATACACAGACATTCCTCCGTTCGCTCAACATCTAACCTATTCTACCATAACAGCCCATCTCAGAATAACTAATATAGCATGAAAATATGGATCATCACCTTTGTGTGGGGTAGATTTTTGCTCCGACTGGGTGCTTTCCTGTGGGTGTTTGTTGAGCTGTCCGGCGCTTTGGCTTTTTTTCCGTCGCTCTCGGCTTTTTTTCCGTCGCTTTGACTCTTCTTTCCGTCGCTCTCGGCTTTTTTTCCGTCGCTTTGGCTCTTCTTTCCGTCGCTCTCGGCTTTTTTTCCGTCGCTTTGGCTCTTCTTTCCGTCGCTCTGATTTCTATCCGTCGCTTCGACTCTTCTTTCCGTCGCTTTGACTCTTCTTTCCGTCGCTCTGATTTCTATCTGTCGCTTTGGCTCTTCTTTCCGTCGCTCTCGGCTTTCTTTCCGTCGCTTTGACTCTTCTTTCCATCGCTCTGGTTTCCATCCGTCGCTTTGGCTCTTCCTTCCGTCGCTCTCGCCTTTCTTTTCGTCGCTTCGCCTCTTCCTTCCGTCGCTCTGATTTCTATCCGTCGCTTCGGTTCTTCCTTCCGTCGCTCTCGCCTTTCTTTCCGTCGCTTTGACTCTTCTTTCCGTTACTCTCAGCTTTCTTTCCGGCGCTTTGACTCTTCTTTCCGTCGCTTCGGCTCTTCCTTCCGTCGCTCTCGCCTTTCTTTCCGTCACTTTGACTCTTCTTTCCGTCGCTCTGGTTTCCATCCGTCGCTCTCGGCTTTTTTTCCGTCGCTTTGACTCTTCTTTCCGTTACTCTCAGCTTTCTTTCCGGCGCTTTGACTCTTCTTTCCGTTACTCTCAGCTTTCTTTCCGGCGCTTTGACTCTTCTTTCCGT